>JBJTUI010000022.1:0-5876 GCA_046080625.1 Elainella sp.
TGTGTTTATCTCCTACGGTTTGGTTCAAGCCACCGTGGGAGTTACTTTACCTGCGCTCCGGAACTCCGGGAACGCTCAAAGCTGGTCAAGTCGCACTGGTAGAACCAGTGGCTTACCTTCTGAGCTACTGACAAGTTACAAGCTGTTTCTGCAATTCGAATCAGATATGTGGTGTCCAGGTTCCTCTGCTTGTGGTCAGCTCTATGCGCTCTATGCGTTCTGCAAACGTTGCTTGGTTTGCAAGCTTGTGGGGTGGAAAGCTGCCTGGCTTTACCCTGACTTGACAAAAAACGCTGAGTCGAATTTCTTCAATCCAGCGTTTTGAACAAAATTTGAGTCGAGAGCGCAAATCTGGGCTTGATGTCCCCTGCTGGCCCAAAAGGCTGAGATCAACCCTAGAGGCTCGACATAACGGTGCGAACTGCTGCCAAAGTTCGTTCGATGTCTTCGTCGGTGTGGGCTAAGGAGGTGAAGCCTGCCTCGAACTGGGAGGGGGCGAGGTAGATGCCCTGCTCCAACATGCCACGATGAAAGCGGCCAAACTTGGCGGTGTCTGCTTTCTTGGCGTCGTCGTAGTTATGCACTGGGCCTTCAGTAAAGAAGAGGCCAAACATGGCGCTGATCTGGCCGCCACAGGCCGCATGGCCAGTTTCCTTGGCGATTTGCAGCAGACCGTCGGCTAGCTTTTTGGTGATGCGGTCGAGCTGCTCGTAGGTGCCGGGGCGCTGGAGCAATTCCAGGGTTTTGATGCCTGCGGTCATGGCCAGTGGGTTGCCCGATAGGGTGCCAGCCTGATACATGGGGCCAGCTGGGGCGACCATTTGCATGATGTCGCGACGACCGCCATAGGCTCCCACCGGCAGTCCGCCGCCAATCACTTTGCCCATGGTGGTCAGGTCAGGGGTAATGCCGAATTTCTCCTGGGCACCGCCGTAGGCAATTCGGAAGCCGGTCATGACTTCGTCGAAGACAAGCAGGGCTCCGTTTTCCTGGGTGATCAGGCGCAGCCCTTCCAGGAAGCCTGCATCGGGAACGATAAAGCCCGCGTTGCCAACTACGGGTTCCAAAATGACGCCAGCGATTTCACCAGGGTTTTCGGCAAACAGCTTTTTGACGGCCTCTAGGTCGTTGTAGGGAGCGTTCAGGGTGTTGGCCGTGGTAGATTTGGGGACGCCGGGCGAGTCGGGCAGGCCCAGGGTGGCGACTCCGGAACCGGCCTTGACCAGAAACATGTCGGCGTGGCCGTGGTAGCAGCCTTCGAATTTGACGACCTTGTCGCGGCCCGTGAAGGCGCGAATTAGGCGCAGAACTGCCATGCAGGCTTCGGTGCCGGAGTTGACGAACCGCACCATTTCAACGCTGGGCACGGCGTCGATTACCATCTCGGCCAGGACGTTTTCTAAGTAGCAGGGCGCACCGAAGCTGGTGCCTTTCTCTAGGGCGTCGCGCAGGGCTGCTAACACTTCTGGATGGGCATGGCCGCAGATGGCTGGCCCCCAGGTGCCGACGTAGTCAATATATTGGTTGCCGTCTACGTCCCAGATGTAGGCTCCTTTGACCCGGTCGAAGACAATTGGCTGGCCTTCGACTGATTTAAAGGCCCGCACGGGGGAGTTTACGCCGCCCGGCATCAGCTTTTGGGCAGCGGCAAAGATTTCTTCTGATTTTGTGGTTTTAAAGGTTGTGGTGACCAAAACGCTCTCCTCTTAATTTCCTGGCTTCAGTTCTAACTATGAACTATTGCAGCCACGCCGAACTATTGCAGCCACGCCTTTTCAGCCGCAGCGATCAGCGGTCGTGGGCTTGCCTCTATTTATGGTGACATACTCTGGTCGGGAAAGATGAGCCGGGGGTGGGGCGTCTGCTGCTCAAACCCAGCAAAAAGCCCGCTAACCGGCGGGCTGGCAGTCGCGCTTCAGGTGTGCTCAGAGAGTGCGACTGGTGCAAAGCTAAAGGGGGCAGCTTCTAGCGAGTGAGCTTTTGGGCAGTGCTTGTCTAGTTGCTGTGGGCAAAGCGGTTGTAGAGGAAGTTGAGGGCTTCGTTGCGGAGTTTGTAGTATTCTGGGTCTTCCATAATCGTGTCTCGGTCACGGGGACGCGGGAAAGGAATGTCCATGACTTGGCCAATTCCGGCGGCTGGGCTGTTGGTCATCATCACGAGGCGGTCGGCTAGAAATATGGTCAGGTGGAAAACTCGCTTTGTTGGGTCTCGGACTTAGCCTTTCAAGAAGATAGATACCGCATCCGCAAAGACCATAACTCCAAAGAATCTGGATCTAGCGCGCCAGGTTGAACTTAACGCAAATTGGATTGATGTTCCCAACTACTGGCTTCGCGGTACCAGTAGCCTAAAAAACATAGATAGAAGTCTATATATACAGAATTTTTTTCCTGACCATCTAGATAAAGAACACTACGCAGAGTGACGTATAGTTAAAAACATCGAAATGATTTAATTATTACGATTCAGCTCTTCAGAGCTTTAAGCCACTCGGCCATTGTTCTCAGCAGTCTACTGTTGAGACCTGTCTAAGTGCGCAATCGCAGGTGCCAGGTTCCTTTCCCCAACCGATTTTTGTCTGTAGCCGATCCTTGAGATGGGCTGCTTCTGGTTAGGCAGCTTGTACGAATAAGTTGATCACCTGGATCGGTCTACTGGCTTGAACAAGGGGCTTAAGCCCCTTGCCTGCTCAGGTTATTTTTACAAGACTCCTTAGTTTGCTCTACTGTGCGTTTACCTGATTATGGCAATTACCAATCTCATCCGGTTTAATAGCCGCCGGGGTATTATCCTCAGCGGCGATGCGGCTGTCGTTGTCTCATTGGCTGCTGGTTCTAGCCTTCGGCGTTGCCTCTGGGGTGACTCCCCTCAGTAGACTCTTTTGGGGCAGTTTGGGGGAGTTTTTTGCTGCCCTATTTGGCGGTACTCCAAGTTGATTGCTGAATTGACCGGGCTAATGACCAGAGGCTCTGTCTACAGGCTCTCGTGCAACATCTGTTCTCGTGCAACATCTGTGCTGTAGGAGTGAAGCGCCTTACTCTTCCTATCTTGACCCATTTAAATTCATTCATCGCCATACTCCTCGTTAGAGGAGGTGCAAGGAGGTATTCGTGGATTTTTTGTCTCTTTTTGTCAAGGATTTCATTACCCAATTACAGTCCCCGACACTCAGCTTTTTGATTGGTGGGATGATCATTGCCGCTCTCGGTAGCGAATTGGTAATCCCAGAGTCGATTTGTTCGGTCATTGTCTTTATGTTGCTCACCAAAATCGGCCTGACTGGCGGAATCGCGATTCGCAATTCCAACCTGGCGGAGATGGTGTTACCCATGATCTTTGCGGTCATGGTAGGGATTCTGGTTGTCTTCATTTCGCGCTATACATTGGCCAGGCTGCCGAAGGTCAAAGTCGTCGATGCGATCGCAACCGGAGGGTTGTTTGGGGCCGTGAGTGGTTCTACCATGGCTGCTGGACTGACGTTGCTGGAGGAGCAAAACATCCCCTACGAGGCATGGGCTGGCGCACTCTATCCCTTCATGGATATCCCAGCGCTCGTAACTGCGATTGTTGTGGCCAACATTTACCTCAACAAGAAGAAGGCTAAGTCTGCTGCCCTAGAGGCTAGCGCCGTAGCAGCAGGCAATTATCCTAGCACCCAGCAGGAGTATCGCGACCAGCAGAAGGGTTCTGAAAATAATCGCGTTGAGATCTGGCCAATTATTAAGGAGAGCCTCCAGGGTCCTGCCCTATCGGCCATGTTGTTGGGTCTGGCGCTTGGCCTGTTCGCCCGACCGGAAACTGTCTATGAAGGTTTCTTCGATCCTGCTTTTCGTGGCTTGCTGGCGGTCCTGATGCTGGTGATGGGGATGGAAGCTTGGTCACGGCTTGGCGAACTGCGCAAGGTGGCCCAGTGGTATGTCGTGTATAGCGTGGTAGCACCGTTTGTTCATGGGCTGCTCGCCTTTGGCCTCGGTATGATTGCCCACCAACTTGCAGGATTCAGCATGGGCGGCGTTGTGATGCTTGCCGTCATCGCCTCCTCCAGTTCAGACATCTCAGGCCCTCCCACATTGCGCGCGGGTATCCCGTCTGCCAACCCCTCCGCCTATATCGGTGCATCCACGGCCATCGGTACACCTATTGCGATCGGCTTGTGTATCCCGTTCTTCGTCGGTCTTGCCCAGGCGATCGGCGGCCTCTAATTCCAGCCAGGTTGCGGTCTGTCGGCATTCGCTTACCCCGGCAGACCCGGCAGATTAATCTACATCTTTCAGGAAGGAGCTCGCCAACATGTCTAAGAAAGCCAACAAGCTCGTCATCGTCACGGAAAAGGTTTTAATGAAAAAGGTCGCCAAGATCATCGAAGACTGCGGGGCGACCGGTTATACGGTAGTGGATACTGGCGGTAAAGGCAGCCGCAACGTCCGCTCTACGGGTAAGCCCAACACTGCCGACACCGATTCAAATGTCAAGTTCGAGATCCTCACCGAAAGTCGGGAGATGGCTGAGGATATTGCAGATAAAGTCGCCATGACCTATTTCACCGATTATGCGGGCATCGCCTATCTCTGTGAAGCAGAGGTCCTGTATGGAAGAAGTTTCTGTGGACCAGACGGCTGTTGAAGCGGAACGATGCAGACCTTAAAGGCCGGGTCATAACCTCGGCTTTTTGGTGGCCGTTAATCACATTTCATCAACCGCCCGCAGTTTTATGACTCCCTCAAACCGCTAACCTTCATCGCTTTAAACCCATGATTCTGTCCACCATTCTGCCTCCCTTCAGTGGGGGGATGGCCGTCATAGCTCCGATACCATTTCTGGCAACCGCTGTTGCTGAGGACTCACCCATTATTCTGTCTGGCGTATTGCTGACGCTGGTAGTAATTTATCTAGCCAGTAAACTCGGTGCCGAAGTCGCTAGGCGATTGGAGTTTCCGCCCGTCCTGGGAGAGTTGGTTGCCGGTGTGATTGTCGGCGTTTCGGCGTTGCACCTGGTGATCTTTCCCGAAGGGGGATTGTCTGCCTCTGACTCGGTAATTATGACGGCGCTGCAAGGGTTGAATCAACTGGCACCAGATGCGCTGACCCGAATCTTTGAGTCGCAGAGTGAAGTGATTTCGGTGCTGGCTGAAATCGGCGTGATTATTCTGCTGTTTGAAATTGGTCTAGAATCCGATTTGCGGCAGCTCAAGGAAGTGGGCATTCAGGCCACGGTTGTTGCCTGTGTCGGAGTTGCGGCCCCTTTTGCGGCGGGCACGGCAGGGTTGATGCTGCTGTTTCATGTCGCAGCAATTCCGGCAATTTTTGCAGGAGCCGCGTTAACGGCAACGAGTATCGGCATTACCTCTAAAGTGTTGTCAGAGTTAGGTCAACTCAAATCCAAAGAAGGGCAAATTATCGTTGGCGCTGCGGTAATTGATGATGTTCTCGGGATCATTGTTCTAGCAGTAGTCGCTAGCTTAGCCAAAACGGGCGAAATCGATGTCGCTAATGTCATTTATCTGATTGTCAGCGCCACGGCATTTTTGATTGGATCAATTTTGTTGGGGGGCATTTTCAACAAGAGTTTTGTGGCGATTGTGGATCAGCTTAAAACTCGTGGAAATGTTGTGATTCCAGCATTTGCTTTCGCCTTCTTCATGGCATTTTTAGGCAACGCCATTCATCTCGAAGCGATTTTGGGTGCCTTTGCAGCGGGTTTGGTGCTCGATGAAACGGACGCCCGGAATGAGTTAGATGAATTAATCAAACCGATCGCCGATTTGCTTGTACCCATCTTCTTTGTGACGGTAGGAGCGCGGGCCGACCTCGGTGTTTTGAACCCAGCGGTACCGGAGAATCGGGCCGGACTCTTGATTGCTGTCTTTTTAGTAGGG
>JBJTUI010000023.1:0-8021 GCA_046080625.1 Elainella sp.
GGTTGACCCACTCAGTTTTACCTTCAGTTTTAGCAGGCATCTCCAGTTTTAACAGGCCCGATTTCGCTGCCAGCGGTCAGCCTGTCACAGTTCTTAAACTGCCAGCAGCTCGCTAAGCGGGGTTGGCAAACAAACCGGACAAGTCCAGCGCAAATAGCCATGGTCCAGAACCACAACTGGCTAACCGGGGAATTGCCAAACGGCCCATGGAGTGGTTTATTGCTAGAGTAGCCTGCGCATTTTGCTCCCAGCTGGCCTAAATCTATCCAGCGCAGCCTGCCATTCCGGCGCGGCCAAGCAGCTCTAGCTCGTCGTCACCTTGTATTGTCGTCACCATCTATTGTCGTCACCATCCACTCGTAGCAACAACTTGAGCGATGACCCTAATTCGTTTTTCAACTGCTTCTACCCAAACAGGCTCTAGCCAATCTCGAACTGTCCGCAGGTTGCGACAGCAGGACAACTGCCAGCCCGGCGTTACCCTGAATGGCACGGCGGGTCGCGATGTGCTCAGTGGTACTGCCGACAGCGACGTAATTCGAGGCCGAGCCGGAAATGATGTCCTCTCGGGCTTGGACTGTCGCGATCGGTTGTTTGGCCAAGCCGATGACGACCGCTTAAACGGCGGCACGAATAACGACCAGCTAGATGGCGGAGCCAACAGCGACCTGCTGTTTGGGCAAGGCGGCAATGACCAGTTGGAGGGGCGACAGGGCCGAGACCGATTGCGGGGTGGCGCAGGACAGGATCGCCTGAATGGCGGAACCAACAACGATCAGCTGTCTGGCGACAATGGTCGAGATCGACTCAGCGGCGGCGACGGCGAGGATACGCTGCGGGGCGGCAACGGCAACGACACAATTTTTGGTGGTGACGGCAACGATGTGATCGTCGGCGGCTTTGGCGATGATTTGCTAGACGGCGGCGGCGGCAGCAATCGCTTCGTTTACGACAGTATTTCCGAGCGGCGCGACCGGATTAATAACTTTGACGATGACGACGACAGGCTTGACCTGAGCGAAATCTTTAAGAACGACCGATACAATAGCTCTAATCGCTTCCGGGACTATATAGTCGTAGTCAACGATGGCGACAATACGGTCATTCGTGTCGATGCTGACGGGGAAAATGGCGAGCAGCCCTTCCGCACCCTCGTCACGCTGGTTGAAACCTCGTCCGAAGATATTGGCCGCAATAACTTTATTCTCTAGTCATTCTCTAGCCATTAGCCCGCTCCACCCGACTTCAGCCGGAACAGCAGAAACTCCGTTACCTGGAGTTCGTTGAAATTGTCGTCGCTGACCGCAATGATGCTGGGGCTGCCGTCTGGGAACTGGGGGCCAAAAGTTAGCCCTTCAAAGTTGTCGAGCGGGATATTGAGGTCACTCAGGTCGAGCAACAGCCGCTTCTGGATCGGCACAATTCCCTCAACGCCTGCACTGAGGCGAGGCAGCGGCGAAATGTCGGTAGCGCCGCCCGTTGCCAGCTGAAACATCTTGATGGTGAAACCGCCGGGGCCAAATCCCCGCTCTAGTCCCAAAAAGTGTCCGCCCTGGTCGAGTACGAGCAGATCGGTGAGGCCCAGGTTCTGATCGCCGGGCGGCAGCGGATCGAGCGGGTACAGGTGTTCGGAGATCAGCAGGGTTTGATCTTCTCCAATCAGGTAGTGTAGAAACCGCAGAGGGGTGGGAGCAGCTGGATCAGCCGGAGCTTCAGGCAAGTCCTGCTGCAGGGCCGACTCGGTGGCTGTAAACAGCCGAAAGGGTTCGCGAGGGTCGGGGCTGATGGCGCTGAGCGCAAGAGACTCAAACCCCTGGTTGTTCTGGACGCCCGTTTGAGTTTCTGCGTTGGGCAAATAGCGGGTAGCAATCGGCAGCCGACTGCGCCAGTTGCCCGTCGTCAGGTCAAACTCATCCACAAAAGGCGGAATCCCCTGGTCGGTGTTGCCTTCGCTGGAGATAAACAGGGTTTGGCGCGGCGACAGGGCAATCCCTTCCAGATCTACGGTGCCTTTGGCATAGGCTGCGCCGGTTTCGGATTTCAGCGTTGTCACCCCTGCGAGCTCAATTGATTTAATGGCCTCAGGCGAGTTGGGCGACAGGGTCATTTTGAGGGTGTAAAACCGAGCTGGGGCAAAGTCGCTGCGGTCGTCAGACACAGCATAGAACTGGTTGCGCTGGCGGTCATAGGTGAGGCCAGACAATCCGCCAACTCGGGTATCCTGGAAACTCTGTTTGGGCAGGGTGTAGGAGCCAACAAACTCCAGGCTCAGGGGCAGAAACAGCCGGTCTTCTGGTTTGACCTGGGGCAGGCTACAGCCCGACAGCAGACCAGCCAAACTTCCGGCCAGGAGCAGCGTGAGAATCCAGAAAGGACGAGAGGAAAACCGCAGCCAGCGCTGGCGTAAAGCGTGAGTTAGGGGATGAAGCACAGTTTTAGTGAAGCGCAGTTATAACTGACTGTGATATTGAACTGGATATTGATTGGACTGTAGTGATTGGACTATAGGGCAGCGAATCGCTAGAGCAGGCGACCCCTAGTCCTCAACGACGGGCGCAGAGATCTTTAAAACGGGCAGCCGCTCCCCTCGAAACAGTTCTTCGCTGGTTTGGCCCAGCTCAAGCAGCAGCACAGATAGGGCTCGCCCCCCCAGCAGCAGCAGTAGAAAAGGGGCTGTGCTGAAACTGAGTAAAAGTCCGGTTGAGAGTTTCGGCGGCATAGGCATTCGACAGAGTTTATAGAATTTTAGGGCTTTACAGAATTTTAGGAATGGCTTCACCCCAAGCCAATTGCCTAACGGAAAGGCTGGGTGACGTTACCTTTATGCTAAAACATCAGGCCATAATAAAAATGGCGTGAGCAATTTGCTGAAGAGCGAGTATTCTAGATGCCTGACAGGTTACGTCTCGATTTCTTACCTCTGGTTTAGGTCCTCCTGCGGACTAGCCTAGGGGTTGCCTTGAGTTTTAGCCTTTCGTTCAGCTTCATTTATTCAGCCCGTCAAGCGCTACTGCGATGTCCCAGTCCCATCCCCATGCCGACAAGTCTGTTCAACATCAGGTTGGCTTAGCATCCCAGATCGAACGGTGGATTCGCCAAACCATTGCTCGCAAAGGGCTGAGCGTCCAGTATCGTCTGCGGGGCAACACGCTGCACCTGCTCTGTCGCCAGGCTACCTGTCCAGACCAGACCCAAACCCTGCTCTGGCTGATCCCAATTCTGCAAAACACCCGCTTCGACCGGCTGCTGCCGCCGAACGCGCCCCCGCTCTACCAGATTTGGCTCTACGGCTGTCAAACCGGCGACAAGCGCCCTCGCTGGACTACAACCCTCTATTTAAACCAGCTCGACCGCCATTTAGACCAATTGCGCGAGCTTGCGTCCTCCTCTCCGGCTTCTGCGTCTGGGGCCTTGCGGGAAGCGCAGACCCTTCAGGCAGACAGCAGGCAAACAGCTCTGGCCGAAGCAATAGCTCCACCCTCAGCATTTGGAGCAGCTGCAACGCCTGCAAAATCAACTAGCTCGGATGCGGCCCTGGTGCTGTCAAATGCGGCCCTGGCGAAACAGGGGGAAGAACTGGCGATTGCCTGCTACCTCAGCGAAACCCTGAGCGATCTGGGAGTGGCAGTTCGGGTCAGCGCCAAGGCAATTCCCTACAAACCGCCCGTTGCGATCCAGACGGTCAGCCATTCGCCAATGGTCTCGGATCAGCCCGACCTGCTGACCTGCCGACGCCTCTGGGTGGCCTGTGAGGCCGCCTACAGCCCGGCACCAGCCTTGGTCAGCGATCCGATCACCCAAAAGCTGCGGGTTCTCGAAATCACAGGATTTCACGATGCGGTCATTCTGTTTCAGGTAACGGGAGAGACCCAGCCCGACTGGGCCCTGCGGGTTGACCTGACTCCGCCCAGCGAGATGCTGCGAGAATGGGCTCGCTGGGGCGATGTGGAGGCGATTCGCCGTCTGCTCAACCAGGACATTGCGACGCTGGGGCTGGAAATCACCACTGCTACCCAAAACGCTACTACACTGCATCTCTGCTGCGCCAGCCTGGTCAACTCGCCCGGCAGCGTTGTCGAACACCATAAGCGGGCCAAGGCCGATCTTGCCCTGTTGCTTGAAGCCATTGGCCCCCAGGGAATTCACGCGGCAACTCTCTACGGCCATGTGCCCGAGCAGGAAGCTCCCCTCTGGGTAGAATGGCTCGATTTGCCCGCAAGTCAACATCCTGCCCTGGCCGAATCGGCTATTGCTCTGGCCCATCAGGGAGACTGGGGCGCAATTGCTTTTCTGCTGCACCGCTTGCTCAACCCCAACCTGGACGACTATCTGCTCACGGGGGGAATTCGCCTCCAGCTCTTGCCCAAGCAGGATCTGCTGCATGTGATGAGCGAAGCGTCCCACTGCCCCGACCGCAAGCGAATGGTCCCTGTCTTGCTGCGGTTTTTACGTCAAATCAATCTGCCCCAAATTGCCGGGGTGCGGATCTATGGCCGCCGGGCTGGCCAGAAAAAGCCGCTCTGGAGCTATGGGCTTGACTTTACCTCCCGCTCGCGCCTGGTACCAGAGGTGACGCCCGAGTTCGCAGCCACCGACGCCTATGTCGAAGACCTGCTGCCTCAGCCTGGCCAGGAGATGATTCGGCCTGACCTGACGCCCGGCGATCTCCACTCGGCCTGGCAAAAGTGGCAGCAAGAGGGTTTGCAGGCTCTGCGGCAAATGCTGCTGCGCAGCCACCTCTTTACTGCTGAGCCCATCGCCTCACCCCTGCCGGCCCTGCCCGACAGCACAGCTGATCGAACTGCTGATCGAACTAGCGTTAGGCTGTCGTCCGTCCCGGCTGACTCGCAGGCAGATCAGCCCTACGAGTTGAAAACCGGACTGGTCTGGGGCGCAGTGGGTTTGATGCTGATGGTGCAGGCCAACTGGCTCCTGGGTAAGGTTGCCCAATACCAGGCTGCCCAGGCTCGGGCTCAGCAATCAGCTCGGACCCAGGTTGTTGAATCGCCCGTGGCTTCAGCTCTGCCCACAGCCTCCAATTCCCAGCCCCAGCTCAAACCAGCGCCCACACTCGGCGAACCAGTTTTTAACACCAACAGCTTCACCCGCTCCCAGGGCAATGCGGCAGCTGCGGCTCCGCTAGCTCCAGCCCGTCAGTCTAACTCTGGCGGTCGGATGACTCAAGCTCTGCCCTACACGCCCCGCAGCCAGACCGATACGCTCCTGACCGCCGAGATCCTGGCCGAGCAATCGCCCCTGCCCAGCTTCAACAGCCAGCAGATGGATGAGAAACTCCAGCTCTACTACCGGTATCTCGATACCTTTGGCCCTCCCGACGTGCTGATTGTGGGCAGCTCCAGAGCTCTGCGCGGCGTTGATCCAGTCGCGTTACAGCTGGCCCTAGACGGGGTTGGCTACCCCAACGCCAGGGTGTTCAACTTCGGCATCAACGGCGCAACGGCCCAGGTCGTGAACCTGCTGGTGCAGCACATTCTGACCCGCGAACAGCTGCCCGGGATGATTATTTGGGCCGATGGTGCTCGTGCCTTCAACAGCGGTACCGTAGATGTCACCTATAACGGCATCGTCGTCTCTCCAGGCTATCAGCAGCTGCTGGCCGGTACGCTGCCCCTGCCCCACAGCTCGGCTGCAGCACCGCCCGTGACAAATCCAGCCAGTTTAAATCGCTCCCTGACTACGAGCTATCAGGCGATCGATCGCTGGCTCAGCCAGCAGGTAGCTGCCCTCACCGGCAGAGAAACCGACCGTGACCAGCTCAAGCAGGCGGTGCAGACCGGCATGACGGCCCTGCTGCCCGACTCGCCTCAACCTGTTGCTAGCGATAATCAGGCCGTGCAGCAAATCCTCCGCTCCGATCAGGCGCTGCCAGACGAAACCGGCTTCCTATCGCTGCCGGTGCAGTTCAACCCTGCTACCTATTACCAGAAATACGCTCGCGTTCTGGGAGCCTACGACAGTGACTACGAGAATTTCCGCATCACTGGCAGCCAGGAAAGCGCTTTGCAATCGCTGCTGAAATTTACCGAGGCCAGCCAGATTCCGATTGTGTTTGTCAATCTTCCCCTGACTGAGGACTACCTGGACCCGGTTCGTCTGGAATATGAGCAGACCTTCCGCGACTATCTGGTGAAGCTGAGTCTCAGCCATTCTGGGTTCGTCTTCCGCGACCTGAGCGAGCAGTGGACAACCCAATACCGCTATTTCTCTGACCCCAGCCATCTCAATCGCTATGGTGCACATGCTGTCTCAGTCTGGTTAGCCCAAGATGCCAAAATTCCCTGGGAGAAATCGCACCGCACCGCCACCAGTACAGATACCGCTATCCGCGAAGGCGAGGGCTAATTTAATCTGAGTTGCTCTACTACAATCTCCTGCTAAAACCATTCACGAAACAGTCTTTACAAAAATTAATATGACGCCTGTTTCACGACAGAGCGGGTTCAGATCCCTGCTATTGCCGCCTTGGGTGGCGGTTTGCGGGTCAGTCAATCCCCGGAAACTGGATTCTTCATCTAAAAGCCTAGATTCCGCGCTATCATGAGGTCTGAGATCCATACTCGGTGCTAAGCGCCTGTCCGAAAGCCTATCAGAGATTTTGAATCCCAAAATTTTGTAATTTTCGGATCGGTTCTAAGTTGTGTTGGTGCAAGGTTGACAGTCAACTCTCCGATTATTTGATTCTCTGTCCTGTTTACATGGAGTTGTTCATGTCAATCTACGTTGGAAACCTGTCATATCAGGTCACTGAAGAAGACGTCAACACGGTTTTTTCAGAGTACGGTACAGTTACCCGGGTGCAATTACCCACCGATCGCGAAACTGGGCGGATGCGTGGTTTTGGGTTCGTAGAAATGTCTTCCGAGGCCGAGGAGCAGGCCGCAATTGATGCGCTAGACGGCGCAGAATGGATGGGGCGTGACCTCAAGGTCAACAAGGCCAAACCTCGGGAAGAGCGCCCTGCCGGTGGCGGTTGGGGTGGCGGTGGCGGTGGCAGTCGCAGACGTAACGATCGCCGTTATTGATACCCGTCGCTTGACGAACGGGTTTGCAGACAGGTTTGAATCAGACAGCTCAAGCGAGTTTTCATAGCGCAAATCTATCAGCTTTAACCGTTAAAGTCGAAGAGCTTCTAGCAGATTGAGGAAACTGCCTTGCTCCGCTTGAGGCTCTTTGCCTTTCTAAGCTCACTCTAGATTGATCAGGCCAAGTTCGGCTTTGCCATTGAGTGATTTTAGAGCGATTCCCACATCATCTCCACTTGCGGAGTGTCGGCTTAGGCTCTGCCTTGTATCGCCTCTTCCAAACGCATTGTCGGATCAGCGCACTGTCAGACCAGCCCATTATCGGAATTGACTCACCAGGAATTATCCGTTAGGGGTGTTTGTTCTAGAACAACGGTACTCGTCCCCCTTCTTTGTTCGCCGCTTTTCCGTTATTTTGTTTTCCATTGCCAAATTCAGTGAAGGAGTTAACTGCATGGCCCAAGTGATCTTAGGTGAGAATGAAGGAATTGAATCAGCTCTGCGGCGCTTTAAACGTCAGGTTTCTAAAGCCGATATCTTTGCAGATATGAAAAAGAATCGCCATTTCGAAACACCACTCGAAAAGGCAAAACGCAAGGCGATCGCTAAACGCAAAAAGCGCCGGTTCCGCTCTCGGCCCTCGGCTTAGTTAAGCTAGACGATCTAGCCAGAGACTATCTAGTCAGATCTCTAGATAAGATTTGGGTAGGTCAATGATTTCCTCAAGACTTAAAGATCCCTTCTTCCCGGTGCTATTTAGACACCTGCTGTGGAGAAGGGATTATTTTAGGCGGATTCTCTCAGGCCGCTAGCCTAGACCCCAGCTTAAATCCCAAAGCTATAGCAGTCGAGGGGTTGGTTAGGACAATTGCTTGAAGGCATTATCGACCGCATCCCACAAGTTGTCGAACTGATTTATCGTCTTGCGAAGATAATGCTTGAGACGTGCCCAAAACTTCTCAATCTTGTTCAAGTCCG
>JBJTUI010000024.1:0-5544 GCA_046080625.1 Elainella sp.
AGGTTTCTACGCCTTCGGCAATCAGCTTCAGCTGGAGCGCCTTGCCGACCCAGACCATAGACAGACAGATCGAGGCATGGGTGCCGTGCAGCTCTCGGGGTGTGAAGCGCCGGTCTAGCTTCAGGAAGTCGTCGTTGGCCAGCAGGGACAGCCGGTCGAAATTGCTGGCCTGGATGCCAAAATCGTCTAGGGCCAGCTTGACGCCCAGCCCACGCAGCTCATAGCAGATCTGGGCGATTTCCAAATCTTCGTAGTGGGCCAGAGGCGCGTGGGATTCCAGAATTTCCAGGTGCAAACTCTGGGCAAACCGGGGGCTGGCGCGCAGCATCTCCTCAATCCGAGCCCGTCGGTCTGCATGCAGCAAATCTTCGACGCCAATGTTCACCGAGACAAAGAAATCGGGGTTCTGCTCCAGCAGCGGCTCCAGATCCTGGCGGGCCTGTTCTAACACCCAGAGGGCCAGATCGCTAATTTGACCCGTCATTTCCAGGCTGGGGAGAAACTGGCTGGGCGGAATTGTGCGGTTTTCGACCTGCAACCGGATCAGCGCCTCCACGCCTTTGATCACCGCAGGACTGTCGGGCGGCTCGGCCAGCGCCACAATCGGCTGGTAGACCAGATAAAAGTGCTGGAAAAAGTGGGGTTCGCTGATGATGTTTTGCACCGTGGTCAGAATCTGGGATTCGAGCAGGCCCACTAGCTTGGAAGATTCCTGGATCACCTTCAGATGGGCCGCAATCATTTCGGTAATGTCGATTGAGATGCCTACCAGACGATGGATTTGGCCCGACTCATCGGAAACGGGCTTGCAGCGGGTCTGGTAGAACCGGCCCGGCGTGGTGGAATCGATGCAGGTGAAGGTTTTGCCAGAGCGAATTCCAGTCGAGATTGTCTGGAGGGTGGGGTGTCCCGGTGGATAGAGCTCAAACAGCGATTGACCGATCAGATCCTGCCGCTGGAGCGGTAAATACTCGCCATAGCGCTTGGTAAAGACCCAGTCGCTGCCCTGGGCTTCGAGTTCCCAGATCACGCCGGGTGTTTCTGCTAAAAATTGCTCTAGTCCGTGATCCATAAATTTATCGAGAAAGCTTGTTTATCGAGAAAGCTTGTTAAACAGCCTGTTGATCTTAAACAGCCTGCTGGTCATCCCGCCGTTTTGCAAATCAGCATCAGCCAGAGCGGTGATTTCTCCGTTTCAGCCTCAACCCATTCAGCCCAGACTAGGGCAACAGATAACGGTCTTGAAAATTTGTTGAGCCGAGTTGACCAGAGCAGAGCGGTGGGAAAACGCTCACCGAGAAGAAAGCTGGCTGAGAAACTGGCTAAACAGCTTTAACCCAGTGTAGCGCCCCAGCCGGGCGGCTCAAACCGCAGCCCGAAACCGCAGCAAGAAACCCTAGCCCGAAACCCCAGCCCGAAACTATAGCCCGAAACCCCAACCCGAAACCATAGCCCGAGAATGGCGCTTACCCCGAACGCGGGCACAAATGCTAAGGTGCTAAACGGAGCGGCTTGATCAGGAGCAGCTCGATCCACCGATTTGGGCTGAGCGCCATGAGTATTTTCACGTTGCAATCCGTCCGCAAGGACTTTGGCATTAAAGAGATCCTGAAGGACGCCAGCTTCAGCCTTGGCCCGACCGACAAAGTTGGGCTAATCGGCACCAACGGCTCCGGCAAATCGACCCTGCTGAAGATGATTGCGGGACTGGAGCCAATCGACAGCGGGGAGCGGCTGGTGAATTCGGGTGTGCTGCTGGTCTATTTGCCCCAGCAGCCCGAGGTAGACCCCACCAGAACCGTGCTAGAGCAGGTGTTTGCCGACAGCGGCGACCAGATGCAGCTGGTGCGCGACTATGAGGCGGTGTCCGACAAGCTGGCCCACGGGAGTGGAAATCAGGAGCAGCTGCTGGCCCGTCTGTCCCAGCTCTCCCAACGCCTCGACGCTACGGGAGCCTGGGAGCTAGAAACTCAGGCCAAAATTGTGCTCTCGCAGTTGGGCATTGTGGACTTGGAGGCCAAGGTAGGCGATCTGTCGGGCGGCTACCGCAAGCGAATTGCCCTGGCTACGGCCCTGCTGTCTGACCCGGACGTGCTGTTGATGGACGAGCCGACCAACCACCTCGACGCCCTCTCGGTAGAATGGCTGCAAAGCTACCTGAACCGGTTTCGCGGCGCGCTGCTGCTGATTACCCACGACCGCTATTTTCTCGACCGCGTTACCAACCGGATCATCGAACTGGACCGGGGCGACCTCTATAGCTATGACGGCAACTATTCCTACTATCTGGAGAAAAAGGCCCTGGCCGAAGAGCTAGAAGTCAGCTCCCAGCGCAAACATCAGGGCGTCTTGCGGCGCGAGCTGGAATGGCTGAAGCGCGGTCCCAAAGCCCGCAGCACCAAACAAAAGGCCCGCATCGACCGGATTCACGAGATGCAGACCCGCGAGTTCAAGCAGGGCCAGGGCAAAGTCGAGATCGCCACGGCGGGGCGTCGCATTGGCAAAAAGGTGGTTGAGCTGAACCAGATCAGTAAATCGTTTGGTGAGCGGGTGTTGATCAAAGATTTCACCTACGAATTCAACCCGGAGGATCGGATCGGCATCATTGGCGGCAACGGTGCTGGGAAAACCACGTTAATGAATCTGATTACGGGCCGGATACAGCCTGATGGCGGCACTGTGGACCTGGGCAGCACGATCCAGATTGGCTATTTTGACCAGCATTCCGACGATCTGGCGGTCAATCCCAATCAGCGGGTGATCGAATACCTGAAGGACGTGGCCGAGCTAGTCAAAACCGCGGATGGCGAAGTAATCACGGCCTCCCAAATGCTGGAGCGCTTTCTGTTTCCCGGCAGCCAGCAATATGCCCCGATTAGCAAACTGTCGGGCGGTGAGCGGCGGCGTCTGTTTCTGCTGCGGGTACTGATCAGCGCCCCAAATCTGCTGATTCTGGACGAGCCGACCAACGATCTGGATGTGCAGACGCTGGCGGTGCTGGAAGATTATCTGGAGGACTTCAACGGCTGCGTGATTGTCGTCTCCCACGATCGCTATTTCCTCGACCGCACGGTGGAAACAATTTTTGCCCTAGAGCCCGGCGGCAGGGTGCGGCAATATCCCGGCAACTATTCGGTCTATCTGGACTACCGGCAGGCCGAAGCCGAAGCCGAAGCAAAAGCCGAAGCAAAGCAGGCCGAAGCGAAAACCGCCGCGAAAACCGCCGCTCCGAAAAAGCCAGCCGAAACCGCCTCCCCGTCCTCCACCTCGACCCAATCTTCGGCAGCCAAACCGCGCCGCCTCTCCTACAAGGAGAAACGCGAATTTGAACAGCTAGAAACCCAGATTCCGACTCTGGAAGCAGAAAAGGCCGCCCTCGAAGCTCGCCTTTATAACGACCCGCCCAGCGATTTCACCGAGCTGCAAACCCTGACCGCCACCCTGGCCGAGCTGGATCAAACAATTGAAACGGCTACCGAGCGCTGGCTGGAGCTGGCTGAACTGGTGGGCTAATGGGGCTGCTGGGGCAGGATGGTTGGATTAGCGGCTGGGTTGGCCCCTGAATTGGCCCCTGAATTAGCCGGATCAGCCGCTGCAATCAGCTCGCAAATCGCGGCGATGTCAAACTTGTTAGCTAACTGGGCCAGGGCTGCGGCAAACGGTTCGTACTGTCGATCGAGCTGGTGCAGGCGGGCGATTTCCTGCTCTACTGCTTCGAAGTCGCCTCTGCGAGCGGCCTGACTCAGGCTGTGCAGCTGCTCCCAGGACGGCATCACCAGCGGCTGGTCTGGCGCAGAGGGCTGGCTGGTTTGGGTTTGGCCAGTTTGAGTTTCACCAGTTTGGGTTTGGCCAGTTTGGGTTTGGCTAGTTTGAGTTTGGCTAGTTTGAGTTTGGCTAGCTTGGGACGGCGCTAGTTGCTCTGCGTAGATCCAGGTGAGCTGGAGGTGGGTTTGGAGCTGCTGCAACAGCAGGTCAGCCTGCACCGGTTTGGGTAAAAAATCGTCGCAGCCCGCGGCCTGGCTCTGCTGTCGGTCAAAGTGGGAAACGCTGGCCGAGGAAATAATCACTCGGGTCTGGTGAAGCTCTGGGTGCTGCCGCAGCCGCTGCGTCATTTGCAGTCCATCCAGCACCGGCATCCGCAGGTCGGCAATGATCAGATCGGGCCGGATGGCTACCGCTTGCTCCAGTCCCGCCTGCCCGTCTGTCACCTGCTCAACCGCAAACCCCAGCGGCTCCAGCAGCTTGACCAAAACCATCCGATTATCCCGATTGTCGTCTACCACCAGCAGCCTGCGGCGAGGGCCAGCATAGCCCTGAATCTTCACGGGTTCTAGCCCTAAAGGCAGGAGCGGCAGTTCTGGCACCGCTATCTCAAACCAGAAGCGGCTGCCCTGGCCCGGATTGCTCTCGACCTGGATGTGGCCGCCCATCAGCTCGACAATTTGCTGACTGATCGTCAGGCCCAGCCCGGTGCCTTCGATCCGTTTGGTCGGGTTGCCCGCCTGCTCAAACGGCAGAAAAAACTTTTGCAGCTCCGTGGCGGTCATGCCAGTTCCCGTGTCGGCTACTTCAAAGCGCAATGTCACTTGTTGCGGAGGCTGTTGCAGAGTTTGTTGCGGCGTCTGGGGCAAAGATGCAGTCTGGGGCAGAGGTGCAGTCTGGGGCAAAGATGCAGTCTGGGGCAGAGGTGCAGTCTGGGGCAAAGATGCAGCATCAGTTGAATCAGCATGGGCCAGATCAGCATAGCCCAGATCAGCATGACCCACAGCCGCAACTGTAAACTTCACCTGTCCCTGTTCGGTAAACTTGACAGCGTTGCCCAGCAGGTTAATCAGCACCTGGCGCAGTCGTTTCTCGTCGGCCTGGATTGTCTGGGGCAGGGAGACTAGCGACTCCGGGCCGTAGATGTCGCTGTAGATGTCATAGACAAAATCGATCTGCTTCTGGGCAGCCCAGATCCGGCAGGTGGCGGCGATATCCTGCAAAAAGCTGTCGAGCCGCAGGGGGGCGGGCACCAGGTCGAGGCGGCGGGCCTCAATTTTGGCCAGATCCAGAATGTCGTTGATCAGGTTGAGCAGGTGGGTACCGCTGCGCTGGATCACCCGCAGCCCCTCTTCCTGGTTGGGTGAGAGCGGCATCTGCTGGAGCAAAATCTGGTTGTAGCCCAGGATGCCATTGAGGGGCGTGCGCAGCTCGTGGCTCATGTTGGCTAAAAATTCGCTCTTGGCCTGGTTCGCCAGATCTGCGGCTTCTTTGGCCTGTCGCAGTTCGGTGGTCCGCTGCTCGACCCGCTGTTCCAGACCTTCGTTGGTTTGCTCCAGCATGGTAAAGGCCCGCTGGAGCTGGCCCGCCATCTGGTTGAAGGCGGTTCCCAGTGCTTCCAGCTCGTCGATTCCGGCAATTTCAACTTTCTGGTCGAGCTGGCCTGCGGCAATCGCCTGGCTGGCAAATTTCAGTTTGTCAATCGGTCGGGCAATCCAGCGCGAGGTGAGCAGGCCCAGGAGCGTAGCGGCAGCCAGAGCCGCCAGACAGAGCAGAATGGTG
>JBJTUI010000025.1:0-5301 GCA_046080625.1 Elainella sp.
AGCAACTTTCTGGCCACCATGAGCCACGAGATTCGCACGCCAATGAATGCGGTGATTGGCATGACGGAGCTGCTATTGGATACGGAGCTAACGCCCCAGCAGAGGGATTTTGTCGATACGGTTCGCAGCAGCGGCGATACGCTGCTGACAATTATCAACGATATTTTGGACTTCTCTAAAATCGAAGCGGGTAAACTCGACCTGGAGCAGCGCCCCCTGAATCTGAGCACCTGTATTGAGGGCGTGCTGGATTTGCTGGCCCCCAAGGCTGCCGAGAAGGGGCTGGAGCTGGTCTATGGGGTGGAGCCGGACGTGCCCCAGCAGATCATTGGCGACATGACGCGCCTGCGCCAGATTCTGACCAATCTGGTGGCTAATGCCATTAAATTTACTGAGCGGGGGAAAGTTGCGATCTCGGTGGCGGCTCGCAGGCTGCGGGAAGAGGGTGCGGTGAGCGAGACGACAGCTAGCCCTGCCCAAAATTCTGCCCAGCCTTCAACAGACGCGCCGGTCTACGCGATTCGCTTTGCAGTGAGCGACACGGGGATTGGCATTCCTTCTGACCAGTTAAATCGCCTGTTTCAGCCGTTTAGCCAGGTGGATTCCTCAATCAGCCGTCAGCACGGCGGTACCGGCCTGGGTCTGGTGATCAGCCAGCGGCTCAGTGAGATGATGGGCGGCAGAATTTGGGTAGACAGCGAGCTGAACCAGGGCTCGACTTTCTATTTCTCGATTGCGGCAACCCCAGTCGCCCCGGTCGCCCCGGTCACATCAGTCGCTCCGGCAGCTCCGGTCGCTCTGCCTGCTCCTGGCCCAGTCGCCCCACCGTCTCCTCTTCCCCTGCGAATTCTGGTGGCAGAAGACAACGTGGTCAACCAGAAGGTGATTCTGAAACTGCTGGAGCGGATTGGCTATCGGGCCGACCTAGCCAAAACAGGCTTGGAAGTTCTGCAAAAACTGGCCGACCAGGCCTACGACGTGGTCTTGATGGATGTACAGATGCCCGAAATGGACGGCATCACCGCTGCCCGCCGGATCTGCCAGCTCTACCCACCCGCCCAGCGCCCCCGCCTGATTGCCGTCACCGCCAGCGCCATGCAGGGCGACCGGGAAGAATGCCTGTTGGCAGGCATGGACGACTACCTCAGTAAACCCCTGCGCACCGACAGCCTAGCCACGGCCCTCACCTCCTGCACCCCAATCAACCGCCGCTAATTAATCCTCCCCACCTCCCCCACCTCCCCATCCCCCCACCTCCCCACCTCCCCACCTCCCCCCACCTCCGCTACACTCAGAAAGTCATCTGCTAGCGCGGCACTGCCCCGTTCCGTCCCATGTCTAACCGTCTGGCCCAGGCCCAAAGCCTCTACCTGCGTAAACATGCCGACAACCCGATCGACTGGTGGCCTTGGTGTGAGGAGGCTCTGGCTAAGGCCAGGCAGGAGAACAAGCCGATTTTTCTGTCGATTGGCTATTCGAGCTGCCACTGGTGTACGGTGATGGAGGGCGAGGCGTTTTCTGACCCGGATGTGGCCGAATATATGAATGCCAACTATGTGGCGATTAAGGTAGACCGGGAGGAGCGGCCCGACCTGGACAGCATCTACATGCAGACGCTCCAGCTGCTGACTGGCCAGGGTGGCTGGCCCTTGAATGTGTTTCTGTCGCCGGATGATCTGGTGCCGTTCTATGGGGGCACCTATTTCCCGCAGCAGCCCAAGTTCAATCGGCCTGGGTTTGTCCAGGTGTTGCAGGCGCTGCGGCGGTTCTATGAGGTTGAGGGCGAGAAGCTGGCCACCGTGAAAGGCGAGGTGTTGCAGCGGCTCCAGCAGCTGGCGGGTGAGATTGCCGAGGGGGGCGAGTTGCATCAGGCGCTGCTGCGTCGGGGATTGGACTACAGCACCGGGGTGCTGGCGGCCAGAGGCATGGGGCCAAATTTTCCGATGATTCCCTACGCGGCGGCAGCCCTGCGCGATGTTCGCTTCAGCGGTTTGTCTGGGGATGAAACGACTTACGATGCTGCGACTCTCTGCCGTCAGCGCGGCCTGGAACTGGCCCTGGGCGGAATCTACGACCATGTGGGCGGTGGTTTCCATCGCTATACGGTGGACGGCACCTGGACTGTGCCCCACTTTGAAAAGATGCTCTACGACAATGGTCAGATCGTTGAGTTCCTGGCCGATCTCTGGGCCATGGGAGCGCGAGAACCGGCTTTTGAACGGGCCGTGGCGGGCACGGTGCAGTGGCTCCAGCGGGAAATGACGGCTCCGGCGGGCTATTTCTATGCGGCCCAGGACGCGGATAGTTTTGGGACTCCCGACCAGCCAGAGCCGGAGGAAGGAACTTTTTATGTCTGGAGCTATGCCGAACTGGAGCAGCAGCTGACTGCTGACGAGCTGGCTGAACTGACGCAGCAGTTTACCGTCACGCAGGCGGGCAACTTCGAGGGGGCTAACGTGCTGCAGCGCTACTCGGGCGAGCCGCTGTCACCCCAGCTGGAGGGGGCTCTGGCCAAATTGTTTGGACTGCGCTACGGCAGCGAGGCCGCCAGCGATCCGGCCCAACCGTTTCCGCCTGCTCGTAACAGCAGCGAGGCTAAAACCCGGCCCTGGCCTGCTCGAATTCCGCCGGTCACCGATCCAAAAATGATCGTGGCCTGGAACAGCCTGATGATTTCGGGGTTAGCCCGTGCCGCTACGGCGTTTCAGCAGCTAGAATACCTCAACCTGGCTAGCCGGGCCGCCCGGTTTATTCTGGACCACCAGGCGGTTGAGGGGCGGCTGCACCGGATCAACTACGAGGGGCAGCCCAGCGTAATGGCTCAGTCGGAGGACTATGCCCTGCTGATCAAAGCTCTGCTGGATTTACAGCAAGCGGCTCTGGCGTTTCAACAGGATGCCGAGTTCTGGCTGGCGGCGGCTGTGCGGCTTCAGGGTGAGTTTGACCAGTTTCTCTGGAGCGATGACCAGGGCGGTTATTACAACACGGACGCCAGGAATGATCTGGTGATTCGAGAACGGAACTATGGTGATAACGCTACGCCTTCGGCCAACGGAATCGCGGCGATGAATCTGGTGCGTTTATTTTTGAACACTGAAGAGATTGCTTACCTGAATCGATCTGAACAAACGCTGCTGGCCTTCAGTGCCGTGATGCAAAATACGCCCCAGACCTGCCCGACGCTGTTTTCGGCCCTGGACTGGTTTCTGCATATGACGCTGGTTCGCACTGGCCCTGAACAGGTTGAGGCTCTGGCGGCTCAGTACCTGCCTGCGGCCCAGTACCGGGTTGAGGCTCTGCCTATCGGGGCGGTGGCTCTGGTCTGCCAGGGCTTGAGCTGTCTGGCTCCGGCTGGGTCTGAGGCGGAACTGCAAACCCAGCTGGGGCAAAGTCTGGTGCGGTCGGTGTAAACGGGCCAGACAGGTAAATGGACCAGAGAGCAGGAGAGCCAAAAGTACGAGCAAGTCCGCGCTATTTGTCGGTTTTCTTCAGCGATTCTGGCTTGTGGGCGGCTTCAGCTCCGGTTTTGTCGCTCTTGACCAGATATTGGGGGTCGTCTTTTGAGGCATTGACGTGGTGGCCTTTGATGTCGGTGGGTTCGGTGAGTTTTTTCTCGACCTTGCCTTCGACTTTACCCTGCGAGCTTTTCCACTCGACCGCGTCGCCTTTTTTGAGGTTATCCGTCATGGTGCTGGCTGCCTGAAACATCCTGTATAGCATAAAATTGGGGCTGTTCCTCCAACCTCTGTCGAAAGACAAATCTGGTCGCGTAACGGAATTAGGGGACTTCCACGCCGGTTGAAGCGGTCCAGATCGTGAACCACTGCTCGCGGGTTAGGGTGAGCTGTTCTGCCTGGGTAGCGCTCTCGATTCGAGTCAAACTGCCGGTTCCCAGAATTGGAATAATCCGGGCGGGGTGGGCCAACAGCCAGGCTAGGGCTACCTGGTCGTTTGTGGCATCCAGCTGATGAGCGACTTTGGATAGGGCTTGCTGTAGCCGCGTTGGGGGGCTATCGCCGAACAGCCGCCCGCCGCCTAAGGGAGACCAGGCCATGGGGGCAATTCTGAGGCGCTGACAATGATCGAGGGTGCCGTCGGTGAAGGCATTGAGGTGGATGACGGAGATCTCGATTTGGTTGGTGACGAGCGGAAAGTCGAGCCGGGATGCCAGCAGATCGAACTGGCTGGGCGAGAAGTTCGACACCCCAAACTGGCGAACTTTGCCGGACTGCCGCAGTTGGCTGAAGGTTTCCGCGACCTGGTCGGCATCCATCAACGGATCGGGGCGATGAATCAGCAGGAGATCGAGGTAGTCAGTTTGTAGAGCCTGTAGAGAATGATCAACAGACTTGAGAATGTGTTCGCGACTCGTGTCGTATTGCTTGAGTCTATGTTCAGGACGATTGGGTGAAACCAGCTTGATACCGCATTTGCTGACGAGCTGAATCTGGGAGCGCAGAGCCGGATCGAGCTTCAGGGCATCGCCGAATAGTCCTTCGCAGGTATAGTCTCCGTAGAGGTCAGCGTGATCGAATGTGGTAATTCCCCAGCTAATACAGCGCTGAATCAAGTCTAGGGTTTCCTGGGGCGACCGTTGCCATTCGGCCATGCGCCATAAACCCAGGACCAGCCGGGAGGTGGTTAGTTCTGGACAGAGGGCAATTTGCGAAATCATGACGGTGAGGAGGCTCGCTGTATCGGCAGGTCGGCTTTGCCAATCCCGGTTGCTTTGGGGACTTCGATCAGCTGGCCTGTCTTCACGTTGTAGATGAACCCGTAGATCGGGATTGTCGCAGGAACCAGGGGATGCTGACGAATTCGTTTGACATCGATATAGACGCTCTCGGCCAGGTCTTTGAAGGTGAGCCAATCGATAAATTCGCCCTCTGCTGACCCTCCGCCCTGCCCAACATCGCGCCAGCCGTTTTGATCAATTACAGCGGTTTCCAGGCTGTGAGCCAGCAGACCGCGAATCACCTCGTCGGTAAACAGCTGCATGCCACAATCCGTGTGGTGAATCACGAACCATTCGCGGGTGCCCAGCAGCTTGTAGGAAATTACCAGCGACCGAATTGCATCATCGCTGGCGCGTCCGCCCGCATTGCGGATCACGTGAGCGTCTCCCTCGGCCAAGCCAGCATATTTTGCTGGGTCTAACCGAGCGTCCATGCAGGTGAGAATGGCAAACCGCCGACCGGGAGGCAACGGCAAGTTAGCTTTGTCGCCAAACTCGGCGGCATAGTCGCGATTTGCTGCCAGCACTGCGTCCAAAACTTGGCTCATGTTCCATTCCTTAAAAAA
>JBJTUI010000026.1:0-6758 GCA_046080625.1 Elainella sp.
CTCAATAGGATGATCCAACTGTGCAAGCCCGATAGCTACCCAGTTGCAGCTTGAACAAACACAATCCCAAGCCCACCCTTGTCCGTTTCTGCTTCATGCAACAAAGCCGTTTGCTAGAGTAATTGTTCTTGCCATTCCCTCATCCTATACTGCTACCTCATAACAGGATTCCGTATGAAACTCCTATCCAGTCTGCTACTCTACGAGAAGGCTTCGCCTATAGCAGACTTTCTCTACTAGCTCGCGATTGATCTGCGGGCGGGAGAAGAGCGCAGTGGCCAACTGGTTTGATACAAAATCTAGGACAGACTCTTCGACGAAGACGAAGTTTGCCTCGACTCTCTCCTTATGCCCCGACAAGTCTAACCTGTCCAGCTTTCATCTAACCGTTCTCTAAGCTTTCACCTAACCGTTCAACCGCCAATTCACATTAGTGCCGTTCGTATTATTTCCTGCAACTCTCTCCGGCAACAAGCTCTTCCGCAACACCCCATGACCGCCCATCACAAGCCCGACCCGCTCCCCAATCCGCCCCCCGACTCGCTTCCTGGACAGCTTTACAGCAGCGACTATCTGCAATGGCTCGAAACCACGATCGAGCAACTGCGGCAGCAGCAATATGGCGCGGTCGATTGGCAGAACTTGATTGAGGAACTGGCGGACATGGAGCAGAGCGAGCGCAAAAGTCTGAAGAGTAATCTAATCGTGTGTTGCTGCATTTGCTGAAGTGGCAGTTTCAACCCCAGGTTCGCGGCGGCAGCTGGCGGGGCAGCATTGTTGAGCATCGTCAGCGGATTCAAGACGACCTGAAAGACTCTCCTAACCTCAAGCCCTATCTCACAGCCGTATTTGACGAATGCTACGCGAAAGCAGTCGAACGAGCCATTGCCGAAACCGAATTGCCCGCCCAGACCTTTCCGCCCGCCAGTCCCTACAGCATCGCTGAGGCTCTAGATACGGGATTCCTGCCAGAAAAGAAGCCTGTCATCTGTTTCTACGGTTGGCGAACAGGCGATCGGTCCAGAACCGTCGTCATCGGGCCTCGGCTGCAACGCCATGCCTAATTCTCGCTAAAATCGCACTGGGCGAGATTGCACTGTTAAGTAGCGCCAGCAAATAAACAGCGCCAGCCAACCCAGGATGAGCGCGACCCTCCACCCAGAGCCGCAAGCAAACCACTAACCGATTCACCCCGCATGATCAGCTACCTCAAGGGCACAGTTGCCGCGATCCAGAAGCCCGCGTCCGGTCGGGTGGTGCTCACCGTTGAGGTCAACCAGATTGGCTACGACGTACAGGTGACACCGCGCCTGCTGCAAACCCTGCCCAACACCTCCGGTAGCGAACCCGTGCAGATCTTCACCCACCAGCAGGTGCGCGAGGATGTCGTGATCCTGTTTGGCTTCGGCTCCCTGGCCGAGCGCGATCTGTTTCGCCAGCTCACGAGCGTCAGCGGCGTCGGCCCCCAAATCGCCATGGCCCTGCTAGACGGCATGAGTCTGCCCGATCTGGTCCAGGCCATCGTCACGGGCAACACCCGCCTGCTGTCTCGCACCCCCGGCATCGGAGCCAAAACCGCCGAACGGATCGCCTTGGAGCTGAAAACCAAGCTGGTCGAATGGCGGCAGCAGTCTGGCCTCACCACCACGCCCGACGCTGGCCCGGCTGGCACCGTCCAGGAAGAGGTCGAGATCACCCTGATCGCCCTGGGCTACAGCAACAGCGAAATCATCCAGGCCCTGCGCGCCGTCGGTCAGAACAAAGCGCTGGCCAAGTCGAGCAATGCCGAGGAATGGATCAGGGAGGCGATTAGCTGGTTGAGCCGCTGAGGCGGGAGCTACAAGACCAGCACCCCAGACCAGCACTCCAGACGAAATTCGCGCTCACGCAGGTGTCAATCCCCCTTAGGATCAGAAAACAGACACAATGCGAGTTTTCCAGAGGTGGGCCAATGCGGATTTTGGTGATGGGCGGAACGCGGTTTATTGGCGTCTATTTGACCAGGCTGTTGACAGCCCAGGAGCACGACGTGGTGCTGTTTAACCGAGGCAATCGCCCCGCCCCGCTCGGCATCGAAAAGCAGATCCAGGGCGACCGCACCGATCCGGAACAGCTCAAGGCCAGTCTGGCCGACGAGGAGTTCGACGCAATTTTTGACAACAACGGGCGCGAGTTGGCCGACACCCAACCGCTGGTGGAGCTGTTTGGCGACAAGGTGAAGCATTTTGTCTATGTCAGTTCGGCGGGGGTCTATCTCAAATCAGATCAGATGCCCCACCGGGAGGGCGATCCGGTCGATCCCAACAGCCGCCACAAGGGCAAGTTTGCCACCGAGGCCTACCTCCAATCCCAGGGCGTCCCCTTCACCGCCATCCGCCCGGTTTACATCTATGGCCCCCAAAACTACAACGATCTGGAAGCCTGGTTTTTTGACCGAATCGTCCGCGACCGCCCGATCCCGATTCCCGGCAATGGCCTGCACATCACCCAGTTTGGCCACGTCAAGGATCTGGCCCAGGCGATGCTGAACGTGCTGGGCAATCCCCGCGCCGTCGGCCAGATCTACAACCTCTCGGGCGACCGCTACGTCACCTTCAACGGGCTGGCCCTGGCCTGCGCCGAGGCAGCAGGCAAATCGCCCGACCAGATCAAGCTAGTGCATTACGACCCGAAACAGATTGACCTGGGCAAGCGCAAAGCCTTTCCGATTCGGGTACAGCACTTCTTTGCCGACATCACCAAGGCCCAGAAAGACCTCTACTGGCGGCCCGAATACGATCTGGTCAGCGGGCTGCGCGACTCGTTTGAGGACTACCTGGCCACAGGCCGCGACCAGGCTGCGGTCGATTTTGCGGCAGACGATCAGATTCTGGCGGCTCTGGGCTGAATCCAGGGATTGAAACACCCAGGCATCCAGTTGCGCTGGCGGCCTTTGGTTCGCTAGGATAGTGTGTCGGCTATAGAAAAAACCTAACCATCTGCTCGCCGCTCTTGGGGGCGAGTGCTGTAACAGGCTAAGTGCCGTAACAGGCTACTGAGATTAGGCCGTCGGAAGTTTAAGAGAGAGACAAAGATGGGAAAGCGCGTTCAGTTGGTTTTAAGTCAAGATGTCAGCAAGCTGGGCCGGTCGGGCGACCTGGTTGAGGTGGCGCGGGGCTATGCTCGTAACTACCTGCTGCCTCGGGGTCTGGCGGTTCACACCACGCCCGGAATTTTGAAACAGGTAGAGCGTCGCCGCGAAGCCGAACGGCAGAGACTGCTGGAGCAGAAGAAAGAGGCCGAGGTCCAGAAGGCGTCGCTGGAGAAAGCAGCCAAGCTGGCGATCTCGAAGCAGGTGGGCGAAAACGAGGCGATTTTTGGCAGCGTTACCAACCAGGATGTGGCAGACGCGATCCAGGCGGCAACCGGGATCGAAATCGACCGCCGCACGATTACAGTGCCCGAAGTTCACAAAATCGGCTCCTACAAGGTAGAAATCAAACTGCACCCCGAAGTGTCAGCTACGGTAGATATCCAGGTCGTGCCCCTGAAATAGCGCCCGTTTGGCTGACCCGTTTAGCTAACTCGTTTGGCCAAACTCTGCGTTAATCTAAAACCCTAAAATTGCCCCTACCCGGTAGCCAGAACTGCTGTGACGGTAGGGGCAAGTTTTTGTGGGGCGGCCTACTGCTTTGCGGTCTACTGCTCGGCCCCCTCAATCGGAGCAAAGCCCTGGCGCTGGACGTTTTCGCTGATGTGGCACGGCTCCAGGCATTGCAGCAGGTAGTCGGGGCCGCCCGCCTTGGAGCCTCTGCGGTAGCTAAACCTGGCTTCTCGGTAGTACCCTTTCGTAAAGAATAGAGGGAAATAGATAGAAGTTGGCTTCTCACCCCCATCAGCTTCTCATGAAACCCTACCTCATTTGCCCAAGCTGAGGCTCTGATGACGTGATGAAAAACGGCACCACGCGACGCGGTAAACAAAACTACAATTGCCGTGACTGTAGCTGCCAGTACGCTGCGGGAAGCAAGCTGCACCCCACTGTATAATCCGTGGTTTATTGATCTGAAAACTGCTGTAATTAGCCAACCCAGCTGGACACCATTGCTGCTCGCAGAAATAATCCGAACAGCCCCACTTCGGTCAGTGCAAAGGCTGTCGGCTCTGATTTGAGTCAGATGTTCAGCGGTATGTGGCGCGGCTAGGGCTGTGGTCCTGCCGAGTTCAAGGCCATTTCCATCAGGATGTTCTGGGCGCTGCGTTCTGGTTCGTCGCCGGGCTGGCGCTGCTTGTAGGAGCCATCGGACTGGAGTTCCCAGGCTTGGCGGTTGTCGGAGAGCAGAATCCCCAGAATTTCCTGGAGGTCTTTGGCGATGGCCGGATCGTCGATGGGCGTCACGGCTTCGACGCGGCGGTCGAGGTTGCGGGTCATCCAGTCGGCGCTGCCGATATAAAGCTCTTCTTTGCCGTCATTCTGGAAGAAGAAGATGCGCGAATGCTCCAGGTAGCGGCCCACAATGCTGATCACGCGAATCGTTTCGCTGATGCCCTTGACGCCCGGACGCAGGCAGCAGATGCCGCGCACGATTAGATCAATCTCGACGCCAGCCTGGGAGGCTTCGTAGAGGGTGGCAATGATCTGCGGATCGACCAGCGAGTTCATCTTGGCAATAATTCGGCCCGAGCGTCCGGCCTTGCAATGTTCAGCCTCGCGCCGGATCAGGGAGGTCATCTGGTCGCGCATGTTGACTGGCGACACCAGCAGCTTGCGGTAGGAGCGCTGACGCGAGTAGCCGGTCAGGTAGTTGAACAGATCGGTCAGGTCAGCGCCAAGTTCTTCCCGGCAGCTGAGGATGCCCAGATCGGTATAGAGCCGGGCGGTTTTGTAGTTGTAGTTACCCGTACCGATATGCACATAGCGCCGGATGCGGTCGGTTTCCTGCCGCACTACCAGCACCACCTTGGTGTGGGTCTTGAGGCCCACCAAACCGTAGACCACATGGACGCCCGCTTCTTCCAACCGTCTGGCCCAGTTGATGTTGTTCTCTTCGTCAAATCGGGCCTTCAGTTCGACCAGCGCCACCACCTGTTTGCCATTTTCGGCAGCGGCAATCAGGGCATTGACAATCGGCGAATCGCCCGAGGTGCGGTAGAGGGTCATTTTGATCGCCAAAACGTTCGGATCATGGGCCGCCAGCTGAATAAACCGCTGAACCGACAGGGAAAAAGAATAGAACGGGTGATGCAGCAGCAGATCACCGTTGCGGATCACCGTAAAAAAATCCTTCTCCTCTTCGCCTTCCGGAGTTTTTGCCGTCTTAAATTCACCAACCGAGCGCAGGCGGGGCGGCACAATCGGCGTGCGGGGCGGATCTTTCAAGTGGGGCAGAGGCAGCGACATCAGGGACATCAGATCCTTCAGGTTGAGCAACCCCTCGATCTCGTAAACCTCATTGTCGGTGATTTTCTTCTCCTGCCGCAGGGTTTCCCGCAGGGTTTCTGGCATGTCGGACTGGATCTCCATCCGCATCACCGAACCGCCCAACCGCCGCTTCCGCAGCTCCTGCTCAATCGTCAGCAGCAAATCCTCGGCCTCGTCTTCGGCGATCTCCAGGTCGGCATCTCGCGTCACGCGGAACAGATAATATTCCTGGATATTCATGCCAGCAAACAGCGATTCCAGGTTGTGGGCGATCACCTGCTCAAGCGGCACGCCAATCCACAGCACCGACTTGCCGTTCACCTGACGCAGTTCCTGGGGCAGCGTCACAAAGCGCGGCAGGCTGCTGGGCACCTTGACGCGGGCAAAATGTTCAGTGTTGGTGTCCGGGTCTTTGACTACAACAGCCAGGTTGAGGCTGAGGTTGGAGATGAACGGGAACGGGTGGCCTGGATCGACGGCCAGCGGCGTCAACACCGGAAAAATCCGCCGCTCATAGTAGTCTTGCAGGTAGAGGCGCTGCTCCTGGCTGAGGTCGATGTAGTTGAGGATATGGACGCCATGTTCGGCCAAGGCAGGCCGCAGCACCTGCTCGAAGTGCTGATGAATTTCAGTCACCATCGGGCGCAACACCTGACCAATCGCGTCAATTTGCTCCTGGGGCGTCCGGCCATCGGGGGTGAGGCGGCTGACATTGGCCTCGACTTGGTCGCGCAGCGCGGCCACCCGCACCATGAAGAACTCATCCAGGTTGGAGCTGAAAATTGCGGCAAATTTAAGACGCTCCAGCAGGGGGGTGCGCGGATCGAGGGCGGAAGCCAATACTCGGCGGTTAAATTCTAGCCAGCTGAGCTCACGGTTAAAGTAATATTGGGGATCACCGAGGCTGATTTCGATCGTTTCTTTCGCTCTTGCCATGGGTTTGCTCAGGATAGGCTACGGGGGAACGTTAGGTTAAACCACGTCTGGGAGATTGCACCACAGTCTCACTACACTATTTGATACTAATTGATACTAAGTAGTTAGGTGCAACTATAGGACGGTGGGGGTTTGGGGGCTGCGCCCCCACCAGAGGGCTTGCTCTCTGGACTCCCCTAAAACCATCTTTAATTTAATCAAGCCCAGCTGCTTAATGGATACTAACTGTTTGATACTATTTGCCAGCTGCACTGTTCACACTATTAGTACTGCTCACACTATTATAGCGTTTCTCAGCCTGATACAGTACAATCTGTATAATTCTGTGCGTTTTGCATATCATCCAAATGAAACCCTATTCCCTAGACTTGCGTCAGAAGGTTGTCGAGACCTATGAGGCCGGTGGCATTTCTCAACGTCA
>JBJTUI010000027.1:0-12327 GCA_046080625.1 Elainella sp.
CGAATGTCGATATGGTAGGACTGGAAATTCTGGGTTGAGGATTTGAGGCGGTCCAGATTCCAGAGCGTATCCCCAGCAGTCCCAAAAAATTCGGCCCGCATGTTGTTGTCTACACCAATGACCTGATGGCCCTCCCGGTCATAGTAGGCCACCGCTTCGGAGCCAATCAGTCCGCTGGAGCCTGTTACCAATACGTTCATCGAACTACCCCTCCTAGAAGGCGATACATGAGAGCAATCCTGCTCAGCTGGGTAGCCGCGATCATCAACAGGTGAGTTTGTAGCGACAGACTAATAGCAACAGTTAGCAACAGTCTGACTGGGTGAAACGGGAACAGGGGAATTCAGTGCTATGGAACCCTATCACTTTCAAGTAGCTTTCTCAAGCTGCTCGCTCCGGGTGCTGAATTACGAGTACAGCGAGTTCAGTTTCGGGCTTGATAATGTTGCTACTGGATAGTGTCGCCAGCTGTGTTGGCACAGTTTGCGCATGGTTCCACATTCTTTAATTAAGACATATCTGAACCTGGTAAAGCAAAATATTTGTATTCGTTAAAATATACTACATAATTTTATAAAGTAATTGTGAATCTTAAGCTTACAAAATAGATTTACTTCTTTGTTGTGGTATTAGCAAATTTTTAGAGATTTTGAAACTCAAGAAAAACTCCAATTTCATTTTAAGTCGGGTTCCTTATTATCCCATGATTTGGTTCAATAGAAATTGATTAATCCATCCATAGATGATATCCTTGGCTAATTAATTTTTGTCAGCTGCTTGGTGCGGAATAAGTCATCCACTGCTTGACTAATCTCGCTCAGAAAGCGAGTTTGCCTTTGCTGCTGCCAGCTGCGGCCCGAATCATTCAAACCGCTCTGGGGTTGACAAATTGCGGATAGCAGGGCCGCAGCAAAGCTTGAGGGCTGATCGGCAATCTGCACAGTGGCAGGCAGCTCCCCAATGCCGCGTAGAGCGATTGAGGTCGCAACAATTTGTGAGCCGGAAGCAATTGCATCCAGGGTTTTGATTTGGATACCGCCACCGCTGAGCGTGGCAATCGCTACGACTCTGGCTTGGGCCATAAATACCTGGGCATTGGGCACGAAACCGCAGTAGCGCAAATTCGGATATAGCTTGGCCTGATCTGGATCGTTGAGCCAATCGGCCCCCCGACCGGCAATTTGAATCGACAGATCAGTAGGCAAAAGCGGGTAGACGTTCTGGAGGAACCAGTGCAATCCCTCCTGGTTGGGCTTCCAGGCCCAGCTGCCGATCAGACCAATATCGCAAATTTTAGGAGGCGGTGCGGTGGGTCCAGCGGCTGGTGTGGTGGCATCGGTGGCATCGGTAAAGCTGGCCGGGAGGGAGACGGTGCGAACTGTCCCTCCAATCTGGGCAAAGTATTTGGCATCCTGGTCGGTTAAGGCCCAAACCTGATCGGTTGCGATGGCGAGCTGGTCTTCCCAGGACTGAATCAGGCGGGCTTCACGTCGGTAGATCCAGGCGGCAAGGGGCTGGCGGCTGGACTGGGCATGCTGCCGGTAGATGTCATGTTCAATATTGTGGGCGATCATGATCTGGGGATGGATAGGGGAAATCAGATCGCGCAGCCATCCCAACTGGGGATGATCGAATATCACCATAGCGTCAGGCTGTTGTGCCAGCAGCGCCTTCACCCTGCGCCGGTAAGCCCGAGCATAATATTTGGCGCTGGAGTAGGGCAAATTGAACAAAAAGCTGAGCAGCATCCAGAGCAGCGGATAGCCTTTCGCCCGATTGGTTTCAATATAGCGCTGCCCCACCACAACCTCCGTTTCGTCTGGCATAAACGCATCGTCTCGACGCATATAGCCGACAACCGTGACTTGATGTCCTGCCTGACGCAGGGCCGTAATAAAACATTGGGAAGCAACTTCGCTGCCCATGCGCTGGTGACGCGGCAAGATGGTGGTCAAGAATAGGATGTTCATACGGGGATTAACCTGAAGGGGATTAACCTGAAACGAACTGGGAGCGGAATCAACTGGAGATAGGTGGAGCTGGCAGCTGTCCTGGGCGAATTAATTCCGCAAATAGCAAGCTGTGAACCCTGGCGCTATTCGGCTGGGAGCTCTTCCAGCATTTCAACCTGGCCGATTTCAATCCCGATGGCCTCGGCCTGCATTTGCTCGACTGGCAGCGCGGTGTTGGTATTCGGCGACAGGGGGCTGTCGGGTGAATTGGGCACCGGGGTGGTGGGTATCAGGTCGGGCCGATCAGGATTGGGCCAGTTAACATCTGGCAGAGGTGAATTGGGCTGGCCTGGATCGGGCGGCTGAGGTGCCTGAAACAGATGGGAATCGGGGGGGCTATCGCCTGTACCAGCAAGTCTGTGACGCTTTTTGTACTGCATTTTGGTGATTAAAGCGATCGAAACGGTGATGCTCCAGAAGGTGTTGCTGGCCAGAAACGTCCGGGTTTCAGTAACGTTGAAGAAGAGGGTGATCACCAGAAATTGCAGCATCCAGAAGGTTTCTAGGCCATATTGCCGCGAGGTCATCAACACCGCTGCATCGCGAATGGAGCGCAAGAAGGTGAGCATACAGATCACCAGCCCCACCAAGCCAATCTGGAGGAACGTGTCGATGAAGCCATTGTGGGCGTGGAAGCGGCTGCCTTCACGCATGATGCCACCAGCCCAAGTGTTGTTGTAGATCATGTCGGCTTCACTGGAAGTCCAGAAGCCCGCGTAGCCATAGCCCAACCAGGGGCGTTCCAGCCCCTTCTCGATCGCATAGGTCCAGATGGGGCCGCGCGAGTTCAGGTCCAGGCTTTTGCCCATCACATCTACAATGATGGTTTCGATATTGGCGGTTACCAGCATGATCAGCGCGCCCACCAGAACAATGCTGAGGCTCAGCAGCATGGCGCGGGTTCTATAGGCTTGGCGCACCATTTGGTAGAGCGGCAGCAGCAACAGCGAAACCGTCAGCAGCGACAGGCTCGTTCGGCTACCCGACAGCACAATCAGGGCCAGCACCAGCGCGGCTCCGCTGAAATAGAAAACGCGGTGTTTGGGCTGTTCTAAACCGCAGAGCAGGAACGGCACCAGCCCCACGGTCATCAGTCGCCCTAGATACTGCTTGTGGGTGTAAATGCCTTTCCAGAGGCCCGCATGTTCGCCGCTGAGGTGGATGCCGTAGGCGGGCATGGCCAGGGCAAAGGCGGTACTAAGCAGGGCGGAGATCCCGACTGTCCAGACAAACAGCTGCATTTGCTGCTTGGGGGTAAAGCGAAAGGCCAGATACACCCCCACTACGGAAGCCCGCAGCAGCGCCTTGACTTCATCAGCCGTAAAATCAGGGGCCGCTGACCAGAAGAACGAGGCTAGCGCCAGCCCAATCAGCAGCAGCAGCGGCAGATCGCAGGTTGCTACATACAGAAGGCGCTTCCAGGATTTGAGGTTGAGCAACAGCAAAATTCCGACAAGACCATAGCTGGCAAAATTGGCGATGCCAATCAGGCGCAGATCCAGATCCACTTCGGTGAAGTAGAGCAGCAGCACCAGAACCAAAACGACCTCCAGCCCCGCAACCCAGGGAATTGGGCGAGCAGCGGACGGAGGCTGGGAGAGATTAGCGGCAGATTGGATCACAGCACACCTCCATTTGCAGATGCAGGACAGGTCATGGGACAGGCTGATACCAGGCAGATGACACAGGGCAGAGTCATACCGGAACTCGCTCCCGAGACAGGAGTTCGGTAAACAGCTGGGCATAGCGGCGGGCCTGCCTATCTAGAGTGAACTCCCGCATCAGCTTCTGCCGCGAGCGATCGGAGAGTTGGGCGTGCCGCTGGGCATCTGTCAGCACCCAGCCTATTCCCTGGGCCAGATCGGCGATGTCGTTGGGCTTGGCCAGGTAGCCAGTCTGCTGATGCTCGATCAAATCGGGCATGCCGCCGATCTGGAAGGCGACGCAGGGCGTACCGCAGGCCATGGCCTCCAGAATCGTGTTGGCCAAATTTTCTTCGGTGGAGGGCAACACAAACAGATCCACCGCCGAATAGATCAGGGCCAGGGTGAGGTCGTCCTTAAAGCTGCCCAGGTAATGGGTTTTGAGGCCAAAATTAGGAGCCGGATCGGGCCGAGCGGCCCCAAACACCACCAGCTCAATATCACTCTCAATGTCACTCCCAATGTCACTGGTGTCATTGGCCTGCTGGAGGCGCTGGAGAGCGGGCTGCAACAGATGAAACCCCTTGCGCCGATCGCTGGTGGCCTGGAGCGAGCCAAACAGCACCAGCCGTTTCTCCTGGGGCAAACCCAAAAGCTGGCGGGCCATCTGGGCATCCAGCGGGCGATAGAGGCCGGGGTCAATGCCGTTGGGAATGCGTTCGATGCGGGCTTGACGAAACAGGCTGCTGGAGCGGGCTGCCTCGACCATCCAGTCGCAGAGAGCTACAACCGTCAGGTCGAGAGCTTGCCAGGACTTCTGCTTACGGTTCCAGATCGAGCGGGAGAGGTCGCGCTCCTGCTGGCTGCCGAGCTGGGGACAGGCTCCACAGGCCGCCTGGTAGTTTTGGCAGCCATGGCTGTAGTGGCAGCCGCCGGTAAAGGGCCACATATCGTGCAGCGTCCAGACCAGCGGCTTGCCCAGTTTGGCCAGGGTTTCGACTTGCAGAAACCCCTCGTTGATCCAATGTAAATTCACCAGATCGGGGTTGAGCTGGCGCACCCTTGTGGCCATCCGGTCGGGCAGCCACTGGGGCGAAAAGGTAAAATGGCGCTCTCGCTGGGCATAGCGCTTCAGCGGCAGCGCATCCAGGCTCAGCCGAGCCGTCGCCCAGCCTTGGGCCAGCCGAGTTGAGGGCGAAATCACCTGGGGATCAGCGCTCAACTGCTGCTGCACCAGCATCTGGGAATCGAGGCCCTGGGACTGTAAGCCCTGGTGCAACCGATAGGCGGCTCGGGCCGCCCCGCCTTCGATATCAAATGTGTTGAGCAGCAGAACGTTCACTGTGGTTCTCCAGGTGGTTCGCTAGATGATCAGAACGGTTCGTTACGCCGGTTTTCAATGCTGTGAGGGTTCAAACTCAATGGCCAACAGGGCTTTTGTGAACCGGCTACAGATCCGTTTAGCGGGCGGGCGAAGGGCTGGTGGCCTTCTGCGGATCGCTGCGGTTCAGCAGCTTGATCTGGGTTTTGAGGGCATCTTTCAGCTGCTGGAGCCGACTTTCCCGAAATAGAGTGTTCTGGGTAAACCGATCGGCCAGCAGGTTGCGCACCACAAAAGGCGGATGCTGCAACGGGAACGACAGAGTTTCGGTCGGCAGACAGCTATACTGCTTGGCAAAATTGCCTTGGGCCGACAGAATATTCGTGCCGTTTGCATCGAATCCCAGGTTAGACACCAGGTTGACGTTGGAGATAATCCCTAGACCGCTCTGGCACCAGCAGCTAAACGTCCACTGGTAGTCCCAGTTTCTCTGCTGCCTCAGCGAATCGCTGTACTGGTTGTCAAGAATTTTGGTCCAGTAGCGCACGGCGTCAGCATTGTCCCAGATATCGTGCAGCAAGCCCTGATCGCGGAATTCAGGCCAACGCTTCATCTCAGCATCGTAATGCTGCCAAGCTCGCCGCCAAGTTGCCCAACCCCAGATATGGTTAAAGGCGGAAAAATAGTAGTCGTAGTCGGTACGTCTGCGGCCAAACTGCACGTTCTGACCCGATATTGAGGTAATGCGGCTGTCGTAGCGGTAGCGTTGTAGCAATTCCTGACAGAACGGGAAAAAGCTGGGATGGGGCAGACAGTCATCTTCTAAAATAATCGCCTCCTCTACCAAGCTAAACGCCCAGCTTAGGCCGCTGGAAACCGAACGGGCACAGCCCAAATTGATATCCGAATAGCGTTTTATGACTTGGCAATCCCAGTCTACGGAATCAATGATGGCCCTAGTTTGAGCGCATTGCTCGATCTCCTCAGGCCGATCCGGGCGAGGGCCATCGGCAATCACTAAAAGCTGACGAGGTTTTACCTGTCGGATGACGTCAAAGACTTTTCGAGTGGTCTCTGGGCGTTTAAAGATAATAAAAACGACGGGCGTAGGCAAACAAGCGTTGGGTGACATAAGATACCATTCCATAAAGATAAACAGACGAATGAGCCGAAAAAGCCGACGCGAATCAGCCTTTAACGCCCAAACCTAACGAATCTTTTTGCAATGCGGGTAGAAGCACAATCGGAACCGAGATTCCGCCTAAACGTTAGCTGGATACACCTCCTAATGTTTGCCAAGACTGTTTAACGACCTCTTTGATCGTCTGTAGCTTACTCCTGCGAAACAACGTTTTTTGCGTGAAATCGTCGGCCTTCAAATCACGCACCACAAAGGCGGGATGCCGGAGGGGAAAATCGATCGCGACGGTTGGGGTATTGCCATACTGTTCGGCAAATTTTCCCTTGGCGCTCTGAATCGTCGTACCGTCGGCATCGAAGCCAATATTAGAAATCAGATTAGCGTTGGGAATGATTCCCAATCCGTTTTGACACCAGCAGCTCAGGGTCCACTTGAAGCTCCAGTTGCGAAACTGCAAATCGGGATCGGTGTAGATCGTGTCGAACACCTGGGTCCAGTAGCGCACGGCCTCCGGGTCAATCAGAATATCCCGCAGTAGGCCCCTAGCCTTGACCTCGGGCCACAGCCCCATCTCGGCGTCGTAATGCTGCCAAGCGCGTCGCCAGGTAGCCCAGCCCCAGATGTGGTTATAGCGAGAAAAATAGTAGCTGTAGCTGCCCCGCTTCTGGCCAAACTGTACGTTCTGTCCCGAAATTGAGGTGATGCGATCATCGTCCTGATAGCGGGCCAGCAGCTCGTCACAGAACCGAAAGAAAGTGGCGTGGGGCAGACAGTCATCCTCTAAAATAATCGCCTGCTCTACCTGCTCAAACACCCAGTTCAGCCCCTGGATAATTGACTGGGCACAGCCCAAATTCGCGTCGGCATAGCGTTTGATCACCTGACAATCCCAGTCTACCTGGTCAATCAAGGCTCTCGTTTCCGCAGTTTTCTCGGCTTCGCCAGTCCGGTGAGCGCGGGGTGCGTCAGCAATCACAAACAGCGTCCGGGGGCGGGCCTGACGAATGGCTTCGAAGACGCGACGGGTCGTTTCGGGTCGCTTAAAGATGATGAAAACGACGGGGGTTTTGGTTTGGTAGGGGGCTGGCATGGATAAATCCCTGTGAGAAGCGGGCTAGTGCTTGAGGACAACCTTTTGATAGCTGCCCGACTGAATCACTCGGCCTTGTTCCAACAGGTAGACACAGTCGCAGTTTTTGACGGTTGTGAGGCGATGGGCAATGATGATCAGGGTTTTCTGGCCGGAGAGCGACTGGATCGCCTGACTCACCAGCGCCTCGGTTTCGCTGTCCAGGGCCGAAGTGGCCTCATCCAGCACCAGAATTTCCCGTTCGTGGTAGAGGGCTCGGGCGATGCCCACCCGCTGCCGCTGCCCGCCCGAAAGCCGCACCCCACGCTCACCGACGATGGTTTGCAGTCCCTCCGGCAGCTGTTGAATCATCTCCTTCAGCTGGGCCGCCTCAACGGCACGGGCCAGTTTCGCTTGGTCGATCAACTCGTCGGGAACACCAAAGGCGATGTTGCGCTCCACCGTATCGTCGATTAGAAAGATTGACTGGGGAATATAGCCGACCAGGTTTTGCCAGGCTCGAATGTCGCTGTAGATCGAAACACCATCGACGCAGATATCGCCCGCTTGGGGGGTTAGGAGGCCCAAAATTACATCGACCAGCGTGGTTTTACCGGCCCCAGATTTACCGATCAGCGCAATCGATTGGCCTTTTTTGATTTGCAGCGAAATTCGGCTGAGGGCAGCTTCTGAGGATTCGGGGTAGGTATAGCTGATCTGGCGCAGCTCCACCTGCTGGTCAAACCGCAGCGCTGTTTTAGCGGCGGTACGGCGGGAGCGGGGAGTTTCCACCTGCCTTAGGGCGGAGTAGATCACGTTAAGGCTGTAGGTGGAATTCTGCACCTGATTCATCGAGTTGAGGAACTGGCCCGCCGAAGGCATCAGTCGAATCGCCGCCACGGCAAACACACCCAGAACTGAAATCAGGCTATCGCCGCTGTCGCCCGAGGCCAGAGAAAGACAGACAAACAGCACCAGCACCAGCACCAGCAGCGCCTCAATCAGAATCCGGGGCAGCTTTTGCACACTATGAAACGAAGTGGCTGCCTGTTTGAGCCGGTCGCATTCTCGCTGCATCTGGGCCATGAAGTAGGGCTCGCAGCCCACCACCCGGGTTTCCTTGATGCCACCCAGGCTGTGATTGACGATGCGAATTACCTCTTCGTAGGCCACCGAACCCTCCTGGCCCCAGTGGCGAATCTGGCTGCGAATTGCGTAGAACAGGCCAAAAACCGGCAGCAGCACCCCCAGCACCATCACTAAAAACAGCAGATTGGTCTGGGCCAGCAGCACAATAATTACCGCCAGCACCACAAAGTTAGCCATGGCTTGGAGCAGCGGCAGCAAAAACTCGCTGCAAAACCGGTAGGTTTCAAACGTAATGCTGTTAATCAGCCCTGCCGTATTGTGGTTGAGGTGAAAGGTATAGGGGACTTCTAAATAGGCGCGCAGCAGCTTCAGCATCACTTTCCGCTGCTGACCGTAGGCAAAGCTGATGATGTAGACCTGGGATAAAAAATAGAGTAGGGATTTGCAGGCAAAAATAACGCACAGCACCAGGCCCGCTAACACAACAAACTGAACGTCTGACTGAACTTTCAGCTGTTGCGCCGACCAGGACAGGATAGGAATCCGATGGATGTTGCTGGGATCAGAAGCGAGGGATAAAAACGGCCCGACAAACCCGATGCCAATTGCTTCTAAAACAGAAACAAAGGTGAATGTAAATAGCAGTAAAACAAGGCCTCTAATGTCGTCTTTCAGGACGTAGAGCAGTTTGGAAATGCGCTTGAGCATGTCATCCCTATACAACCAGCTTGGCCAGTTCTCCAACCTGCTCAAATCTGCAGCATGTTGATGCCAACAGCGATAGCTGCCTTTTGCAGAAATTCAAGCAGACTGTTTGGAGAATAGCTCAATCTCTAGGCGCACAAGCAGACAGGGAACGAAACAGCTCACCTTGTAAGGGTAAAGCGGCTACAAAACAGTCATCAAGGAAGACGAGCAACCATAACTGCACAGAGCAGCTTTGCTTGAGCTGAATTTAGCAGTGGCAATGCAGGTTTCTTACAGATATTTTCCTGCAACTCGTTTCTTGCAAGTATTTTCCTGCAACTGTGGGTTTAACTCGCTCGATCTAGTTCAACCTATTACGTCATTCTAGATTCGTACTGCCTATCCGTCTGGTTTACGTAAACTTCACCCTGATTTATCTAACTTTTAGAACCGTTCTGTTCAATTTGCTATTCCTGGTCTGGGCTGGCTATAGGGAAATCTGAAAACTGGGTTTGCCAATTCACAGCCCAGACCTTAGATGCCTGTAGCCTACCTCGATACAGCTCGCACTGTAAGGTAGGGTTCTACAGAGTTGCTACAGGGCTGCTCAAACAGGCGAGAGCACAGGAGCCTGATCGAGGTAGCCCAGCTCCTTGAGACAGTTCAAAACGTTCTGGGCGCTTTGTTCCACGGTTTCCTGATGGGTCTGACAATTGACTTCAGGATTGAGCGGTGGCTCGTAGGGGTCGTCAATACCAGTGAACTGCTTGATCTCTCCAGCTCTGGCGCGTTTGTATAGCCCCTTCACATCTCGCTGTTCACAAACCTCCAGGGGTGTGCTGACATAGACCTCTACAAAATCGCCGATTTTTGCCCTAACCTGATCGCGGATCTCCCGATAGGGGGAAATGGCCGAAACTAGAACGATCACGCCATTCCGAGTTAGGAGATGGGCGACAAAACCAATCCGGCGAATATTCTCGTCTCGGTCAGCCTTGCTAAATCCCAATCCCTTAGTCAGGTTTTCCCGCACAATGTCGCCATCCAGCACTTCTAACTTGTGCCCCTGTGCCCGCAAAGCCTGCTCAACAGCTTGACAAATCGTGGTTTTTCCTGCGCCGCTCAGTCCTGTGAACCAAACTGTTACGCCCCGTTGCCCCATGCTCAAATTAACCTCCAAATTGAAATAACTGCATAACACTACTCTCAGAAGTATAGGCGCTGTTGACGCAGCTATTGGAACCTAACTGCCAGCAGCCTCCTTCTGAGCGGGGAACGGGGAAGAAATGGCGACAACCTAAACCGCTAGCCAGTCAGCTACAGCAGCCAGATTGGACCCACCAGCCTAGCAAGGGCCATCCTGGCAGAGATCCGGACTATTGGTGCTGTGGGCCGACGGGAAATTCAACCTAGCTGTACTAGATTGCCTGACAGATTGCCTGACAAATCGCCTGATAAGCGGCCTAGGCAGTCAATCTAGAGTTGATCTAGGTTAATGGGGAACCTGACTCAGCATCTCATCCAGACGCTACTGACCAGACAGGGCATTCAAGGCTGAAGGGCACCACACTTAAAAATCCGGCCACATCTGGAGCGCCTGGTTTCGGCAATTGACTTTCGGTATTTTAACTGATGTATTTCAGGAGACAATTTCGTTGCTACTATCTTTACGCATTCTTCATGTTTTTTACAGTATTTACACCCTCGATGCAAATCAGCCAGCCGCCTGATTAGAGGCCATAAAACAAGATGGCCAGCGGTGGTGTGATCAAGATCATCAGGATGTTTAGGGGTGTGCCAATTCGCACAAAATCCATAAATTTGTAGCCGCCCGCCCCGTAGACCATAGTATTGGTCTGATAGCCAATTGGCGTCATAAAGCTATTTGACGCGGCAAAAGTGACGACAAACATAAAAGTAAACGGGTTCAAACTGAGCTTTTCTGCGACTTCAACCGCGATTGGTAGAAGCAGCACAACTGAGGCGTTGTTGGACAAAAGTTCAGTTGTTAAAGAGGTGATGATGTAGAAAAACAGCAGAATCCAAAACCCTGACAAATTGCCTCCCCAGGCCACTAGATGTTGCGCCAGCCATTCGGTTGAACCAGATTTTTCCATGGCAATGCCTAGAGGAATTAGCCCAGCCAGTAGAAAAATAATGTCCCAGCGCACCGCACCATACAGCTCGCCCGGTTTAAGGCAGCCTGTCACCACCATGAGCACGACGCCCACCAGCGCGCTGACCAAAATTGGCACCCAATCGAAGGCTGCCAGCAAAATAACGCCCAGTCCAATCGTGACCGCGATCCAGGCCTTGTCGCGCCGCAGGGTTTCCACGTCGCCCTGCTCCATCACCAGTAGATCGCGGCTGGTTTGCAGACCCAGAAAGCTCTCGCGTGGGCCTTGCACCAACAGCAAATCGCCAAACCGCAGCGGCACTTTACCCAGCCGGTCGCGCACCAGCTCTTGGCCGCGTCGAATCGCCAGCACCGTGGTGTTATAGCGCTGTCTAAACCGCAGGTCTTTGAGGGTCGAGCCAATTAAGTTTGAGTTGGACAGGATTAGCACTTCGGCCAGCTTGTCTTCCCCTGAGCCGAGGTTTTGATCTAGCCTGTTGGCTCCGGCTGAGCTGAACTCCACCTCTGGCAAAATCTCGATCCCGCGTTCGGCCTTCACCCTGAGCAGGCTATCGCGCCCGCCCCGCACCAGCAGAATATCCCCTGTCTGGAGTACCTTGTCGGCCACAGGCTGGGGGAACTGGCTGCCGCCCCGAATCAGCTCCAGAACATCCATGTCGAATTTTCGCTGAATCTGGCTGTTGCGGATGGTTTGGCCCACCAGGCTTGACCCCGGCGTCACGACAATTTCGCTCACGTAGTCGGTGAGGCCATAGTCTCGGCTGACGCCATCGCTGTCGGGAGCTTTGCGGTCGGGCAGCAGGTAGGGAGCCGAAATCGCCAGAAAAATCAGCCCGGCCAAAAATGTTGTCACTCCCAGGGCTGTAAACTGGAACAGCCCAAACGCCCCATAGCCCAGTTTCTCAGAAAGTCCGCTGGCCAACACGTTGGTGGAAGTGCCGATCAGGGTCATCATGCCGCCCAGCACCGTGACGTAGGACAGGGGGAGCAACAGTTTGGAAGGTGAGATCCCGCGTTTGCGACACCAGTCCTCAACGATTGGCAGAAAGATCACAACTACGGCTGTGTTGTTAATAAAAGCCGAAATCGACCCGACAATTCCGCCCATGACTAGAATCTGTCGCGGCTGCTTGCTGCCTCCCCATTTCACGAACAGGTCGGTCAAGACCTGAATCACGCCCGTACGGGCAATGCCAGCACTCAGAATAAACATGGCCATCACCGTAAT
>JBJTUI010000028.1:0-4629 GCA_046080625.1 Elainella sp.
GGCTGCTGACTTCAATCAGCGGCCTCTTGCTTTCTGTTCAGTCCGGTTGGGGTGCGCTAGGATCAGTAAAGAGCAATAGACCCATGTTTTTAGCTACTCAACCTTTGTTTGATATCAAATTTGCCATCATCTTCAGCGAATTAAATATCAAATTGAGTTACCAGAATTTCGCCATAATCTAAACCAAAATAACTCATAAGAAGTTCTATTTATGAGGATTTTGTATACCTCCTTTAGAAACTTGGCGTTCTCTGTTAGATCCAGTAGATTGGATGGAATTCTCAAAAAAGGCCAGTCATTAAGTGTAGTGATATGCATTTAATTGGGTGCTTTTGTGCTAAAAATATGCTTGGCCTATTCAAAATATGTGTAGTATTTGTAGGGTATTGAGTCGATGCCAGAACCCATCAGGTCACGTCAATCTACAGTCGTAGAACCTCCTAAGAAAAAGCGGCTGAATCTCGATCTATCAGCCGAAGCCTACGAACTGTTGCAGCGCCTCGCCGACGAGTCGGGGAAAAATATGGTAGAGGTGTTGCGCACGGGTCTGGCGCTCTACGGCATTGCCCACGACGAACGCAGAAAAGGCCGCAGTTTGGGGGTTGTGTCTGATGAGAAGGTAATCAAGGAAATTGTCATTCCTTAGGCGTTTCTCAGGATCTGTATCAGAGTCTGTATACAATATTCAGGCAGCTTTTCTGAGCCGTTGAGCGGCTCTTGTCTCTGAACTTTAGGCTTCAGTTTTAAGCCTCGGCCTCAGGACAGGTTTATACCTTCTGAATTCTCGTCAGGGATGTCAACGATGTCACAAATTGTCATCGCGTCGGTTCCCAATCTTAGCTCCTCCATATAGTCAGCGAGATTTAATCGTTCAGCCTTTTCTTGGTCTGACGGTTGACTTAAAAGGGCCGGTCGAAGCAGCCGTTCAGTCCGGTCCAGGATCAATAAATCCGACTGACAGCTTTTAACAATTTTTGAGCGTTCAAAGCGGACGTTTTCGGCTCGATAGCGGGTCAAAATGCAAATTCCTCTGTGAATTTGGACAACCGTGAGATGGAAGCGGTGGGTTTGATTCGCCAGGTCGGATGTGAGCTGATTGCAGTAGTCTCGAAATCGATCCAAATTGCTCGACTGCTGGCGGTAGGTCTGGCGGAGCTTTTCGACTTCCCGAATCTGGGAAGACTCGCCCAGCTGATCGATCCACTGCTGCCAGCTCCCTAACGCCGTTTCCAGATTGATCAGCCAGCCCTGGAGCTGGGCCTGGGTGTCTCTCAACTGGCGTTTTGCCTCGGTTTGCTGATCTTGCTGATTCAGCGGTAAGCGAGGCTTGATCACAAATCGGGCACCCTGTCGCCGCAGCTCGCGGTGCTGTATTTCAGGCAATCCCCAGTTGTTGCCCAGTTTGGCTCCCCTGGCCTTTGCCCCAGCCCAGTTGACCTGGGTCAGATCGGTACCAATCAGGCTGGTTTGGTTCAGGTTGGCCTGCTCTAGACTGGCCCAATTCAGGAACGCTCGGTTGCAGTCGGCCTGGCTGAGGTCAGCACCCGTTAAACAGGCTGCGAACAGATGCGCTCCGGTCAGCTTGGTTTCAGTAAGTACCGCACCGGTCAGGTCGGCGCAGGTCAGCAGCGCCCAGCTCAGATCGGCTTTTTGCAGGTTAACCTGGCGCAGGTCGGCGTCGCTCAGGTCGCTATGTCGCAGGCAGGCTCCTTCAAGTTGGGCCGCTTTCAACAGAGCCACGGCCAGTTCGGCGCTGCTCAGGTCCGCATTCTGGAGGTTGGCCCAGCTCAGTTTGGCTGCCGTTAGGTTGGCCCGGCGCAGGCAGGCGTTGGGCAACTGGGCATGGCGCAGGTCGGCGGCGGCTAAATTGGCTGCTTCCAGACGGGCGCTGCTGAGGTCGGCCTGGCAGAATTGGGCGCGGCGCAGATCGGCTCCAAACAGCTCGCTCTGGTTCAGTTGGGCCTCTTGCAGGTTGGCTTCTCGCAGCTGAGCCCGCCGCAGTTTCGCGCTAGTCAAACTGGCCTGACTCAGATCCGCCCCTCGCAAAAACGCCCCGTCCAGTCTGGCGTTCTCCAGGTTGGCGGCTCGGAGATTGGCAGACCGGAGGTTAGCCCCCATTAGCTGGGCTAAATTCAGCTTGGCCCCGACCAGCGTAGCGCAGGCCATTCGCACTTCCAGCAGCACAGCCTCGACCAGAATCGCTCGGCTCAAGTCGGCCTGCTCCAGGTAGGCGTTGGTCAGTTCAGCCCGGCTCAAGTCGGCCTCAACTAAAACTGCGGCTCGAAAATCGCTGCGCTGTAATTTGGCATGGCGTAAATCGGCACGTCGCAGCGTAGCGTGGTTGAGGTCTGCCCCGCGTAGCTCGGCATGGGTCAGGATCGCCCGATCGAGGTTGGCCCGCTCCAAACTGGTACGGCAGAGGGAGGCGCTGGTCAAAATGGCCGCCTGCAAATTGGCCTCCGTCAGGTCTGCGCCGTCCAGCCTGGCTTCCGTCAGGTTAGCGTTTTGCAGGTTTGCGCCCCTGAGGTTGACCCGACTCAGATCTCTACCTGCTAAGTTTTTACCCTGGAGGTCTAGCCCAGGATAGTTTCCACCGGGTTGCAAATTCTTTCTCCTCTAGCGATTCAGGAATCAAAAGCAGGTGAACACCATGCTGACCGGGACGAGATGGACGGTTTAGTAGGAGAGTTAAAGGCGAAATTTGGCTGATTTAATCTGAATTTATGCCAATTTAGCCGAGTTTCGTCTGTGCTTATATTGTTAAGGCTGGCTCCTCAGCAAGTCGTATGAACCGATCACATCAGGTACTGATATTGATCACACCTGCTCACAGTTGATCACAATTTAACGGCAGGTTGGTCTAATCCCAATTCAATTTGAACCTCAATCTGAACCTGCCCCTGGAAGGAGTGGGGGAACGGAGTCCTCTCAGGGGGCAGCGCTCCTTGCCCCCCTTCTGTTTTGAGCCGGGTGCGTAGCGCTATAGCGAATGGCCCACCTAGCCGCGAGTGCAGGAAACGACGAAGCTAATGCGCTTAGGGAATCTTTAGGCTGTCATACTAGCGATCAAACTGCTCCAGGTGGTGAAGCAATCACACTAGGTCTGGTCCAAAGGGCAACCTATACTCAATGAATAACCCGCTGTGGTTAGAACCTATGCAAAACCATAAGTTCGCCGAGCCATCAAGTTCGCCAAGCTATTAAGTTCGCAAAACCATAAGTTTTCAAAACTATAAATTGCAACCTAGCTGCTGGAGAGTCGCGCTAGAGTAGCGGGCTGAAGCTGATGATTGTTGTCCTGTTATTTCAATAGCCAATTGTGATCCAGACCTATGCCTGCCATTAGTCCTACCGCCACCCTGCTGATTTCCTGTCCCGACCAGAAAGGTCTGGTGGCCAAAATCGCCAACTTCCTCTATTCGAATGGCGGCAACATTATCCACGCGGATCAGCATACCGACTTCAGCGCCGGGTTATTTCTCACCCGTCTGGAATGGCAGCTCGAAGGGTTTAACCTGCCCCGCGAATTGATCGGGCCTGCCTTCAACGCTATCGCCCAGCCCCTGCAAGCTAACTGGCAGCTACATTTTTCCGACGATCTGCCCCGCATCGCCATCTGGGTGAGCCGACAGGATCACTGTCTATATGACCTGCTCTGGCGACAGCAGGCCGGGGAGCTGGCAGCCCAGATTCCGCTGATCATCAGCAACCACGAGAAGCTGGCCCCGATTGCCGAGCAGTTTGGCATCGCCTACCACTACCTGCCGATCACGCCCGACACCAAGCCAGAACAAGAGGCCAAACAGCTAGAACTGCTGCGGCAGTATCAGATCGATCTGGTCGTGCTGGCGAAATATATGCAGGTCTTGAGCGCCGATTTTGTCGCCCAGTTTCCCCAGGTAATCAACATTCACCATTCGTTTTTGCCCGCCTTTGCCGGGGCCAATCCCTACCAGCGGGCCTACGAACGCGGCGTCAAAATTATCGGGGCCACGGCCCACTACGTCACCCAGGATTTGGACGAAGGCCCGATTATCGAGCAGGACGTGGTGCGGGTCAGCCATCGCGACCAGGTAGAAGACTTGATTCGCAAGGGCAAAGATCTGGAGCGGATGGTGCTGGCGCGGGCGGTACGCTTCCATCTGCAAAATCGGGTGCTGGTCTACGGCAATCGCACCGTGGTCTTTGCCTAAGTTTTTCCCCTAAGTTTTAAGGAGGCTCTGAGCTCTGGCTCCTTTCTCCCAAATTGGAAGAGGGGTTGGGGGTGAGGGCGAGCCCAGAAAATTGCGTTAATTAATTCTGCTTCTAGGAATGACCCGGCGCAGATCCAATCGACGCAGATCAAACCGTTGAGACTACTCGATCACGCCGATGGCGAAATGGATCTGCTAAGCTGTTTCACGATTTAGCTACATGAGCAGATCCTCACCATGACTTCTTCTCCGCTGCGCGTCTGTATTATTCTCGGCACCCGCCCCGAGGCGATCAAGCTAGCCCCCGTGATCCAGCATTTTCGGCAAGACCCGGCCTTTGCCACCCAGGTGGTGCTAACCGGCCAGCATCGGGAAATGGTGGCCCAGGTAATGGATCTGTTTGGGATTGAGGCCGACCACGATTTGGCGATCATGC
>JBJTUI010000029.1:0-4022 GCA_046080625.1 Elainella sp.
TAGGGCAGCTTGTACGAATAAGTTGATCACCTGGATCGGTCTACTGGCTTGAACAAGGGGCTTAAGCCCCTTGCCTGCTCAGGTTATTTTTACAAGACTCCTAGGTACGAAAAGCGGCCCTCAAGGGCAACACACAACCGAGGGCAGATCTAGCAACCATTTTGGAGAGCAAGGAACCGTGTTTAGGAGCATACCGGGAAATGCTCGAATTGTCGTGCGGGGAGACGCCACCCAGAGGTACCTTTAGCTACAGCCGCCGCTAGAACCCTCGATTTCACTGGTTTTGACTAGCTCTGGCTATAGAGCACCATACTTTGGGCCGCCAGCTCCAGGGCTGCCGTCCGGTCGCTGAAGCCATCGGGGAGGGCTGTGCCCGGGCCGCCCCACTCTGCGTCTGCCGAGTCGAGTAGCTTTTTCCAGCCATCTGCTGCCTCCAAAACAACTTGGACAGGCTGTTCGTTGAAGTTGAACCAGCAGAGCACCTGATTTCCTTCACACCAGCGCCGCAGCAATAGCAGCTTCTGGTCGGGTCGTTCTGCCTGTAGCACCCTGGCTTCCAGGCTCTGACGGTCGGCATGGCGGAGGGCGGGCAGTTCGCGCCGCAGCCGCAGCAGCAGTTGGTAGAAGCGCCAGAGCTGCTGATGTTCCCCCTGATGACGCTGTTCCCAGTTGAGCTTGGATTTTTGAAAAGTGTCCTCCGACTGGGGATCAGGGGCTTCACCGTCCAGATGAAAGGCAGCAAACTCCTCGCGGCGACCTTTGCGCACGGCCTCAACCAGATCCGGGTCGCCGTGGCTGACGAAATACTGGAACGGGGCGCTGTCGTTATATTCCTCTCCCATGAAAATCAGCGGCATCGAAGGCGAGAGCAGGGTGGCTGCGGCTACCAGCTTGCGAGCCTCCAGGGAAATATTGTGGTAGAGCCGGTCGCCCAAAATCCGGTTGCCTACCTGGTCATGGTTCTGGTTAAACACAACGAACTGGCTGGGCGAACAGTCTGATGGATCATCACCGTGATGGCGGTTGCGGTTTTGAGAGAACTCGCCGGTATATACAAAATTATGCGTATAAGCTTTGGCAAGTTGTTCTAGCGTACCAAAATCGCGGTAATAGCCCATGGATTCGCCCGTGACCAAAGCATGGAGCGCATGGTGAAACTCATCGTTCCACTGGGCATCTAGCCCAAAACCGCCCTGGCTGACGGGCCTGACCCAGCGGGGATTGTTCAGATCGCACTCGGCAGTCAGATAAAACGGGCGGCCCTGCTGCTGGGAAAAGGCGGCGGTAGCTTCGGCTAGCTCGCGCAGAAAATGGCGGGCGCTCTGATCGAGAATGTGATCGGTGGCGTCAAGCCTCAGGGCGTCGATGTGAAAATCTTGGAACCAGTAGAGAGCGTTCTGGATGAAAAAGTCCCGTACCAAGTGGCTGTAGGCTCCGTCAAAGTTGATCGCCTCGCCCCAGGGCGTTTTATATTTGTCTGTGAAGTAGGGGGCATAGCAGCCGATGTAGTTGCCCTCTGGTCCAAAATGGTTGTAGACCGCATCCAGAAATACGGCCATGCCCTGCTGGTGGCAGGCGTTCACCAACTGTTTCAGCCCCCGAACACCGCCGTAGGACTGCTGCACCCCGTAGAGGTAGACGCCGTCATAGCCCCAGTTGCGGCTGCCCGGAAACTGGGCAATCGGCATCAGTTCAATCGCGTTGACGCCCAGCTCCAGCAGCTCGGGAATCCGGGGAATAATCGCCTCAAAAGTGCCTTCGGGCGTGAAGGTGCCGACATGCAGCTCGTAGATCGCCATCTCGCCCAGCGGTCGATTGTGCCAGTCCTGATCGCGCCAGTCGAATCGGTGATCGACTACTTCGGAAGGGCCATGCACCCCCTGGGGCTGGGAGTTGGAGGCCGGATCGGGCCGGTCGGTGCCGTCCAGCTGATAGAAATAGAGCGCTCCCGGTTCGGCGGCAATCTGGCCCAGCCAATAGCCCTCTGTATCGGGCTGGAGCGGAATTAGCCGGTCTTCGGGGGCAACGAGATGTACCGCAACCTGCTGGGGCTTGGGTGCCCAGACCCTAAACTCAGTTTGACCGTTGCCCAAATAGCGCGCACCAAGGTAGCGGGAACTGATATTCATAAGCCTAGGAATTAATCTACTGAGGTTAGTTTACCAACTGTTAAGCCGGAGCTATGGGATTTTTAACACAGTCGGGGCCGCGTTTTATCTCTCCTGGGGGTTATCCTGGGCGCTCCAATGAGCTTGAGGTAGGTTTATTGGCGCTGGAGCAGCAGCACCGAACGGGACTCGACCAGCACCGATTTATCTGAACTGTAGATCTGATCACCGCCAAACGACGCCTCACAGGTATCGATCACCAGAATCCATGGGGTAGCCTGGAGCGCGATCGGGATCGTGAATTCCAGCGGCTCATAGTGGGCGTTGAAAAACAGCAGAAAGCTATCGTCGATTACGCGCTCACCCCGCTCGCCGGGTGTAGCAATCTCTTCACCGTTCAGAAAAATGCTGACCGCCTTAGCGAAATCGGTTTCCCACTGCTGTTCGGTCATCTCCCTGCCGTCGGGATTAAACCAGGCGATATCTTTCGCCTCAGAGCCATGGATCGCCCGTCCCTGAAACCATTTGCGCTGGTGAAAAATTGGGTGCTGACGGCGGAACCCGATCAGACTGCGCGTGAAGTTGAGCAGGGCCTGATCCTCCTGCTGTAGCGCCCAACTGACCCAGGAGATCTCGTTATCCTGACAGTAGGCGTTGTTATTGCCGCCCTGAGTGCGGCCCATTTCATCACCGCATAGCAGCATCGGTACACCCTGGGATAACAATAGCGTTACCAGAAAGTTGCGCTGCTGTCGCTGCCGCAGCTGTAAAACTTCCGGATCGTCGGTTTCACCTTCTTCGCCACAGTTCCAGGAGCGGTTGTGGCTTTCGCCATCTCGATTCTCTTCTCCGTTCGCTTCGTTGTGTTTTTTGTTGTAGCTGACCAGATCGCGCAGGGTAAACCCGTCGTGGGCCGTGACAAAGTTGATGCTGGCGCTGGGGTTGCGGCCATTGCTCTGGTACAGGTCAGAACTGCCCGTAAACCGGTAGGCAAAATCGGCCAGCAGGCTGTCTTCCCCCCGCCAGAAATCCCGCACCGTATCGCGATACTTGCCGTTCCACTCGGACCAGAGCAGCGGAAACTCGCCGACTTGGTAGCCGCCCTCGCCTACATCCCAGGGTTCGGCGATCAGCTTGACGTCAGCCAGCACCGGGTCCTGGTGAATGATGTCAAAAAAGGCGGCCAGCTTATCGACGGCGTAGAGTTCGCGGGCCAAAGCCGAGGCCAGATCAAACCGGAATCCGTCCACATGCATCTCCAGCACCCAGTAGCGCAGGCTGTCCATGATCAGCTTCAACACCTGGGGGTGGCGGACGTTGAGCGAATTGCCGCAGCCGGTAAAGTCCATATAATAGCGGGGATCTTTTTCTGCCAGCCGGTAGTAGGCAGCGTTGTCAATGCCGCGCAGGGAGAGGGTTGGCCCCATGTGGTTGCCTTCGCCCGTGTGGTTGTAGACCACATCCAGAATCACCTCGATCCCAGCCTGGTGTAGCGCCTTCACCATCTGCTTGAATTCCACCACCTGCTGGCCCTGGTTGCCGCTGGCGCTATAGCCCGCATAGGGAGCCAGATAGCAGATTGAGTCATAGCCCCAGTAGTTGCGCAGGTTGTAGCCCTCTAGATGGCCGGGATGGGCTAGAAAGTGGTGTACCGGCATTGGCTCTATGGCCGTGATCCCGAGGGACTGGAGGTGGGCAATCGCGGCAGGATGGGCCAGACCCGCGTAGGTACCGCGCAGAGATTCGGGAATCTCGGGATGCAGCTGAGTGAAACCGCGCACGTGGGTTTCGTAGATGATCGTCTCGTGGCGCGGCGTTTGCAGCAGGGTGTCGTCTTCCCAGTCAAACTCGTCGTCTACCACAATCGCCTTGGGCACCAGATGGGCATCGTCGAGTTCAGAAAAAGACAGGTCG
>JBJTUI010000030.1:0-11188 GCA_046080625.1 Elainella sp.
ACTAGGGGAGTGTGGCACAGTCATAGCCATGAATAGGGGAAAACGTACACAAACCGCCGAGCTAGAAGTCCGACTTTTACGAGAAGGCATTGTAGAATCCGTCCATCGCGTCCAGGCCGTTGTGGCTGACCAGCGCGGGCGTACGCTCTCGGTAGCCGGTAGCTCCGAAACCGCTTCCTTCGTCCGCTCGGCCCTGAAGCCATTTCAGGCGCTGGCCGTCACCGCTACTGGCACCCTGGAGCGCTATGGCCTCAGCGACCGCGATCTGGCGATTATGTGCAGCTCGCACCAGGGCACAACCGCCCAGGCCCGACAGGCGTTTAATATCCTCTGGCGCTGCGACGTGCCGCCCTCGGCTCTGCAATGTCCCACGCCTCCCGGCAAGCGCAGCCCGCTAGAGCACAACTGCTCGGGTAAACATGCTGGAATGCTGGCCGTCTGTCGCCAGTGCAATTTTCCGCTGGGCACCTACCTGAATCGCAACCACCCGGTGCAGGAGTTAATTTTAAGCAAGGTAGCGGAGCTGCTGAGAATGCCGCCTGCCGAGTTCATCAACGCCCACGACGACTGCGGTGCGCCCACCTATTTCATGCAGCTGGGCCAGATGGCAACGCTCTACGCCCATTTGGCCTCGGGTAACAGTCTCGACATGGAGCGCATCGTTCGGGCCATGACCCATCACCCCCACCTGATCGCAGGCGAAGGCGAGTTTGACACGGAGCTGATGCGGCTTTCAGAAGGCGAACTGGTCAGCAAGGCCGGAGCCGAGGGCATCCAGTGCATTGGCCGGGTCGGGGAAGGGCTGGGGCTGGCCGTTAAGGTGACAGATGGAGCCAAGCGGGCCAAACATGCTGCCGCAATTTACCTGCTGAAGCAGATGGGCTGGATCACGCCTTCCCTGGAAGAACGCCTGACCGAAACCTTCATGACCCTGGGCAACTACAAGCGCTTGGAAGTGGTGGGCGAACTGTCGATGCTGTAGGCAGATAAAACCTAGCGCTATTGCAATCTAGCCGGAGGGTCAACCACTGACTCCAGTAGCCGTCGCCAGAGAAAGTCTGGCAGAATTCGCCGCAGCAGCAGGTAGGGGAAGTGGTGAACCGGGTATCGCAGCTGGTTAGAGCGATCGGTTGCCGCAGCTAATATGACGCGGGCCACGCCCTCAGGACTGGGTAGCTTGCTGCCATGCGCCTGATACATCTGGAGCATTCGGGTTGCCATGACGTCATAGGGTGGAGCGAGTATGACCTCCATGCTGCGCGTTCCAAAATCAGTGCGGATGCCACCCGGTTCAATCAGCTTCACCCGAATTCCAAACGGTCGGAGTTCGAACCGCAGCGACTCACTCAACCCTTCTACAGCCCATTTGGTGCTGTGATAAAGCGAGCTGAAGGGAAAAGCTAGCCGCCCACCAATGGACGAAATGTTGATTAGTAGGCCGGACTGCTGTAGCCGCATGGTCGGCAAAACGGCTTGGGTAACTGCAATCAACCCGAAAACGTTTGTCTCATACTGCCGCCGGATCTGCTCTTCGGAGAGCGATTCAAGCGCACCCGTTAGCCCGTAGCCCGCGTTGTTGACCAGAACATCAATCCGGCCAAATGCCTCTAGCGTCTCAGCAACAGCCGAGGCAATCGTTGCAGGAACCGTGATATCCAGACGAGGACAGATCAGCTTTGGCCCTCTAGCCCCGTTTTCGATAGTCCCGTTCCCGATAGTCCCATTCTCGACAGTCCCGTTCGCGCTATTATCTGGCGAGCGCATCGTGGCTGCGACATTCCAACCCTGCTGGTGAAAGTGGCTAGCGGTGGCTTTACCGATGCCGCTGGAAGCACCCGTGATCAAGACTGTTTTTGCCATAGGGTCATGACTGAAACTGCTGTTGTAACCAGCCTAAACTGTGGACTATACTCCATAGTCAAGCCTGGGTTTCAAGTTTCAGGTGGCGCAAGTTCGGGTGGCATAACTCAGGTGGCCCAAATCAGGTGGCAGCAATGTTGATTGGCGAACTGGCTCAAAAAACCGGCCTGTCCAAGGATGCAATTCGCTTTTACCAGAAAATCGGCTTGATTGAGGCAGAAGCGCGACCAGCCGGAACGAGACTCTATCTGGAGTTCAAGCCAGAAATGCTGGAACGAGTTGCGCTGATCACCCAAGGCAAATCTCTGGGGTTTACGCTGAACGAAATTAAGCATCTGATTGCAGCCTGGGGCAGCGGTTCAATGTCTCTGGCTGAAAAGCTGGCCGTGATCGATCGCAAGCTGGATGAGATTACTGAAAAAATGCGGCATCTTGAGGAAATTGAATCCTACCTGACTGCCAAACGAGACAAAATTGTCAGGGAATCAGCTCATCTGAACCGGTAATTTGAACCCAGACTGTTTAGAACCCGATCAAATTTCGATCTCCGCCCAGTGCAAAATTTGAGGCCAATTAGCGCATGGATCGACTGAATTTCAATACTTTCCAGCAGTTCTGGACGATTGCCAAAACCTACTGGCAGGGCGACCAGAAATGGCAGGCCAGGGGCTTTCTGCTGACCGTTGTGGTCTGTTTGCTGGCCTACACCGGCCTCAGCGTTTTGCTGAACAACCAGCGAGGCGCGTTGATTTCGGCCCTGTCGGCCCAGGACGAACCCCGCTTCTGGAAAATCGTGTTTGTGTTTATCGCCGTGCTGGTGCTCTATGCGCCGCTCTTGGCGGGCTACCAGTATTTGCGCGACCGGCTCAGCCTCAACTGGCGGCGCTGGCTGACCAACCGCTTTGTCGATCGCTATTTTGCCAACCGGGCCTACTACAACCTGCAAACCCTGACGCCCGAAATCGACAACCCGGACCAGCGGATCGCCGAAGACGTGCGCAGCTTCACCCAGGAGTCGCTCACCTTTCTGCTGGTGATGGTGGAGTCAGTGCTGTCGGTGATTGCCTTCAGCGGCGTCTTGTGGGGCATCTCCAGGCCGCTGGTGTTCTTTCTGGTCGGCTATGCCCTGATCGGCACGCTGGTGACAACCTTTGTGTTTGGCAAACCCCTGGTGCGGCTCAACTTCGAGCAGCTCAAAAAAGAGGCCGACCTGCGCTTTAGCCTGGTGCGGGTGCGGGAAAACGCCGAGGCGATTGCCTTCTACCAGGGCGAACCCCGCGAGTCGGAGCAGGTAAAACAGCGGTTTCTGGCCGTGTTTGAGAACGTCAAGCGCCTGCTGGTCTGGGAGCTGAACCTGAACGTGTTGACCAATGCCTACGAGTTCATTCCGTTCATTCTGCCCGCGCTGGTGGTGGCTCCAGCGATTTTTACGGGCGAGGTCGAGGTGGGCAAGGTGAGCGAGGCCCAGGGCGCATTTGTCCGGGTGTTCTTCTCGCTCAACCTGGTTGTGGCCCGCTTCCAGGCGCTGACGGCCTTTGGCGCAGGCATCGAACGGCTCTACAGCTTTGCCGCCTTTTTGGAAGCCCAAGACCCAGAAGCCGCACGAAACTCAGCGGAGCTGGCTTCGCCGGAAGCAGAAGCCCTGGCTCAGGATGCCAGTGAACCCCAGCCCAGCGAACCCCAACCCGCCACGATTCAAACTCTGGAGGCCGACCAGCTCGCCGTTCAGCACCTGACGATCCAGACGCCCAATCATCAGCGCACTCTAGTCGAAAATCTGACGCTGGAGCTGCCCAAGGGCGAAGGTCTGCTGGTAATGGGGCCGAGCGGCTGCGGCAAGAGTTCGCTGCTGCGGGTGATCGCCGGACTCTGGAACAGCGGCAGCGGTCAGGTATTGCGGCCCAGTTCCGACATTCTGTTTCTGCCCCAGCGGCCCTACATGGTGGTGGGCAGCCTGCGCGACCAGTTGCTCTACCCCGACACCGACCTGGAAGTGACTGAAGCCCAGCTCAAGGCTGCTTTGGTGCAGGTGAATCTGGCCGACCTGGACGAGCGGTTTGGCGGCTTCGAGGCCGAGCAGGACTGGGCCGATGTCCTGTCTCTGGGCGAACAGCAGCGCCTCACCTTTGCCCGTCTGCTGCTCAACCAACCCCGCTACGCCATCCTGGACGAGGCCACCAGCGCCCTCGATCTGGCCAACGAATCCCAGCTCTACCGCCACCTCCAGGCCAGCAACACCACCTTCCTCAGCGTCGGCCACCGGGCCACCCTGGCCGAATACCACACCCAAATTCTGAACTGCGAAGGCAAAACCTGGCAGGTGAAAGCGCTGGCGGAGGTCAATATTTAGGAGATCAACCAGGGGCAGGAGTCCAAAATTCAAGGATTCTTTAAATCACACATTTAAGTAGGGCACCCTCAGAATCCGCAAGATTTTTGGAATATGGGAGCATATCTTCTGCGCCCCCTTAACTATCCTGAATTTCACTAAATTGAAATCAAATTGGGTTATTTATTATATTCGCTGAGGCAATCCGACTGATTTCACTCCTCATCCACTGATGAGTCCGATCGTTATCGTCTCGCCGATGCCACAGCATAGTTTCCATGTAAGGTGTAAAGTTCAATGGCAATGGGAGTAATTGCACTCCCGGCCAATCATAAAGTCGCGCAATTCGCTCAGATAGCGTAACGATACAATTTGTTTCTGCCACAATATACGGCGCTGCTAAGTGATATGGAAAACTAGCAACAACCTTTCGCTTGAGTCCTAAGTCATCTAATAGTCGATCGATCGCGCCCTTCAGATCGCCCGTGTACGTGATCAAAACATGAGGGCTGGAAACATATTGTTCGAGCGTCAGACTACCCTGGATTTCAGAATGATTTCTGGAAACGAGGCAGACAAACCGCTCTTCAAACAATGCCAAGCGTTTAATGGAAGGTGAAGCATCCGGAAGCACCGTGATTGCCAGGTCAATTTTTCCAGCTTCTAGTGCGTCTGCAATTTCAGTTCGGTGAAGTGCCCGCAAGATAATTGACAGATTGGGTGCAGCAATTTGCAGCCGTCTAATCAGTGCCGGGATTAGCACAACAGTAACCAGATCGGTCGTGGCAATGCGAAAGCATCGAGTTGAGCCCTTGGGCTGAAAAGAGAGATGACTTCCTAAAGCTGCTTCGACCTGCCTGAGTGCCGCTTGAATTGGTTCTGCCAAGTCCATTGCACGCTCTGTCGGTTGCATTCCTTCTGAGGTTCGGACGAGAATATCATCGCGCAAGATTTTACGCAGTTTAGCAAGTCGCTTACTCATTGCTGGCTGGGTGATGCCAATGCGCGAGGCTGCCTCGCTAACTGATCGCTCATTCAGCAGCGCATCAAACGCCACCAATAAATTGAGATCGATCTCAGCGAGATTGACTGCCTGCTCTTGACTATGCTTTTTATTCATATTGATATATTCTACATGACCTTGAAGAATACAGTCACGGGCTTCTACAATCGTTGCTTGTCAATGTTATTGAGGTAGTGAGTATGTCAATCCGAGGTGTCAAGCGAAAATTACTCCTGTCTCTCACCGGGTTTGTGCTGATCATCGGGTTAGGTTGCCAAGCCAGCCAACTTCTAGGCGCTCAAACCGGAGCTGCGCCCCAAGGTCGTTATCTGTTGGCACTGTCGGATGTCGATATGGTAGCAACGGCTTATGAAGATGGTAATTTGGGGGCTGCCGTGCCGAATGCACAAGATACATTAGCGATCGCAAAACTTCCATTTGGCAACAATGCCAAGCCAGAGGCAACCATTCCCGCATCTAACTCAGTCTTTAGTCCACCTGCTGTCATGGATATTACGCCCAATGGTCAGTTAGCAATGGTGGTTGAAACCTGGCAACCCCGATCGCCCCAAGCTACAAAACTGAGTGATTTAGTACAGGGCAATAAGCTACGGGCCTTCGACCTCACCAATCCTAATCAACCCCGTCTTGTCAGCGAAGTAGAAGTACCCCAGCAATCGCAGGCGATTCAAGCCAACCCATCTGGTGACTTAGCGGTTATCACTGGGTTTGACCTTGCCAATGGATTAACCTTTGTTCCAATCCGCAACAATCGACTGGGAACTCCTCAGACCTTTCCGTTTCCTGAGCTACTTCCTCGTCCAGACTTACCGCTTGATGGTGCAATTTTTGTGCAATGGCATCCTTCTGGGCGATACGTTGTGGTTAACTTCAACGTTCGTTCTCAGGTTATTTTTTATGAAGTGCTGCGAACTGCCACTGGATCGGTTTCAGGTTTAAGGCAATGGGGCAACACTGTTCGAGTCAATAAGTTCCCAATGTCTGGACGCTTTACGCCAGATGGACGGTACTACATTACCAGTGATCTCCAGTGGGGACCCGACGTACCAGGTTTTTTCAATGTGAATCAGGGACTACTTACTACGATTCGAGTCGCCACACCAGATGCGCCAGCAGATAAAGCACAGCATTTTACAGTTGCAGTGGTTGAAGGTGGCTTGGCTTCAGAATCGATCGCGATTAGCCCCGATGGTCAATTTTTAGTTGTAAGCAGTATGCGAAATACTGGAAAACTCAAATCTGATCCAATTTACAATCCAGAAGCTTCACTGGGGCTTTATCAAATTAATCCTGAGACTGGAGTGATAGACAAAATAGGAGAGTGGTCGTTTGAAGCAACGCTGCCACAGGGTTTAGCTTTTGATGCGTCTGGTAGCTTTGTTTTTGTGGGAGTGAATACCTACAATGATAATCCCATGCAAGGGGGTGTTGAAGTTTGGCAACTTCATCGTGGAGCAAAAGCAAGTCTTGAGCGTATGAATACTACTATTCGTCTTCCGCGTGGCGTTCACACACTTTCTCTGATTCGTTGAAACCTGCACAGGTTGTCTTAAGAACTTGTCGATGAGAATAATTCTGATGTGCTTACAGCGATTTTCATTTCAGTTAGCTACAGGAGGGGGTGTGGGGGCGGCGCCCCCCCACAGGGGCTACGCCCCCACACCCCCACAGTTAATCCGTGGTTTATTGATCTGAAAACTGCTGTATGAAGACGTAGACCTCTCACCCCAGGAAGACAACGATGCCAGGATCGGAACCTAAATACGACTTTTGCGAACTACCCACGATTCGTCAACCTGCGGCAATGCGGTGACTGCCAAGTAATTTAGGCTTTCAACGATGCTCAGCTCACTTCTCTTCTGAAATCACAGGGGTAAATCCTGCAAGCACAAACGTTCTCATCGTTCAGCAGATCTCTGTACCGCTAGCCTAAGCCTGCCCTTCCCGCACCAGATAGCCGCACTGGTGTTCGCCGCCGACCATCCAGTGGGTGCGTTCGACCTGGCAGCCTTCCAGGGCGATGGCGAACATCTCAAGCTCGTGGCCGCAGACGCTAGGAAAAGATTCGGCGATATGGGAGATGGCGCAGTTGTATTCGGTGATGATATAGCTGGGCTGGGTCGAGGGCTGGCTGCTGTTGGGGGTCACAAAATCCCCAGCCGGATGATATTCAGCCATATAGCCCTCGGCCTTGCGGATCTCGACCAGACGGCCCACCCGTTCTTCCAGGCTGCCCATGCCCACCCGTTCACGGTATTCCAGCGCCTTGCGCTCCCACTGTTTGCGCAGGATGTCGTTGAACTGGGTTTTGTCGATCGTGTCGGCCAGGGTGTCGAGCAGGGAGACGGCAAAGGCATCATAGCGGTCGGGAAACTGGTCGCGTCCGGCCTTGCTGAGTTTATAGCGGTAGTTGGGCCGCCCCATGCCCACCTGCACGGCTTCGTGCTCGATTAGCCCCTCGTCTTGCAGATCCTTGAGGTGACGCCGGATGGCCTGGGGGCTAATGTCCAGACTCTCGGCCAGGATTTGGGCCGTGGCCTGTCCCTGCTTCAGCAGCAGGTTGAGGATGTCTTGTTTGGTAGAAGGTTGCGTAGTGGTCATTAGGAGGGTGCAGGCTGGATTTTAGCGGGCTGAGCTAAACCGGGGAGGGGCAACAGGAGCTTCCGGGGGCAGGCTGTCAGATTACAAACCAGATCACAAAACTTTAAATAAAAAAGCGAACCAAACCCCTTTAAAATTGACTTTGACAACTTTTTTGTTTCTAAAGTGCTTTACAATAGACTTAAGCAACAGGTAAGTTGTTTTAATTATACGAGCAATTTGTCCCTCCTGTCGCCGATCTCATGAACACATCAACTCAGACGACTCAAGCCACCGACAAACACCTGGAAGCGATGCGCAACTTCTCGGAGCAGTACGCCAAGCGAACTGGCACCTTTTTTTGCGTTGATCCGGGCGTGACGGCGGTTGTGATCGAAGGGCTCGCCAAGCATAAAGACGACCTGGGTGCGCCGCTTTGCCCCTGTCGCCACTATGAAGATAAGCAGGCCGAAGCCGCTGCCGCCTACTGGAACTGTCCCTGTGTGCCGATGCGGGAGCGCAAAGAGTGCCACTGCATGCTGTTCCTCACCCCCGACAATGACTTTGCGGGCGACCAGCAAGAGATCTCGATTGAGCAAATCCGCTCCGTGACCAATCAGGCTTAGGCAGCTTGTACGAATAAGTTGATCACCTGGATCGGTCTACTGGCTTGAACAAGGGGCTTAAGCCCCTTGCCTGCTCAGGTTATTTTTACAAGACTCCTTAGCCCAATCCGCCATCCTCGCCAACCAAAACGTTAAGAGAGCACTATGTCTACTTCGGTCCAAACCCTGGTCAACCAGCCCTATAAGTACGGCTTTGTCACCGATATTGAGTCCGACACCATTCCAGCCGGTTTGAGTGAGGACGTAGTTCGCCTGATTTCGGCCAAGAAAAACGAGCCCGAATTCATGCTGGAGTTTCGGCTCAAGGCCTACCGCCAGTGGCTAAAAATGACCGAGCCCAACTGGGCCGAGGTGGGCTATGGGCCAATCGACTACCAGAAGATCATCTACTACTCTGCACCCAAGGTGGCCGAGAAGAAAAAGAGCCTGGATGAAGTCGATCCGACCCTGCTGGAAACCTTCGAGAAGCTGGGGATTCCGCTCTCGGAGCAAAAGCGCCTGTCGAACGTGGCGGTAGACGCGATTTTTGACAGCGTTTCCGTTGCCACCACCTTTAAAGAGAAGCTGGCCAAGGAAGGCGTGATTTTCTGCTCGATCTCGGAAGCCCTGCAAGAGCATCCCGAGCTGGTGCAGAAATACCTCGGCTCGGTCGTGCCCGTGGCCGACAACTACTTCGCGGCTCTCAACTCGGCGGTGTTCAGCGACGGTTCGTTTGTGTTCATTCCTAAGGGCGTCAAATGCCCAATGGAGCTGTCCACCTACTTCCGGATCAACAACGGCGAGTCGGGCCAGTTTGAGCGCACCCTGATCGTGGCAGAAGAGGGCGCGTCGGTCAGCTACCTGGAGGGCTGTACGGCCCCGATGTATGACAGCAACCAGCTCCACGCTGCCGTGGTGGAATTGGTAGCGCTCGACAACGCCGACATTAAATACTCGACCGTCCAGAACTGGTATGCCGGAGACGCCGAGGGCAAGGGTGGCATCTATAACTTCGTCACCAAGCGCGGCCTCTGTCAGGGCGTCAATTCCAAGATCTCCTGGACCCAGGTGGAAACCGGCTCGGCGATCACCTGGAAATATCCCAGCTGCGTTCTGGTGGGCGACAACTCGGTCGGCGAGTTCTACTCCGTCGCCCTGACCAACAACCGCCAGCAGGCCGACACCGGCACCAAAATGGTTCACATTGGCCGCAACACCCGCAGCACGATTGTCTCGAAGGGGATCTCGGCGGGCCAGTCCAGCAACAGCTACCGGGGGCTGGTCAAGATTGGCCCCAAGGCAGAAGGGGCGCGCAACTATTCCCAGTGCGACTCGATGCTGATTGGCGATAACGCTGCCGCCAACACCTTCCCCTATATCCAGGTGCAGAACAACGGTGCCAAAGTCGAGCACGAGGCTTCCACCTCCAAGATCGGCGAGGACCAGCTGTTCTACTTCACCCAGCGCGGCATTTCCCTGGAAGAAGCGATCGCCATGATGATCAGCGGCTTCTGCCGGGACGTGTTCAACCAGCTGCCGATGGAGTTCGCGGTCGAGGCCGACAAGCTGCTGGCCCTGAAGCTGGAAGGCAGCGTGGGCTAAGAAAACGGCCTGGGGAGGAAGTATGGCAGACATGGGCTTGGTTTACGCGACGCTTGAATTAGTATCCAGTGATGATTTGGTCTTGGCGCGTCGTGGATACCTACCTGCTGAACAGGTGAAGCGCATCTATGTCAACGCAATGGTTGATAGTGGTGCGACCATGCTGGCGATTCCAGAGTTTGTCAAAATCCAGCTCGACCTGCAAAAGGTAGGTGAACTGGAAGCCGAACTGGTAGATGGCACAAGCGTTGTAATGGAAGTCGTTAGCTCGGTTGAGGTGCGCTTTGAAAACCGTCGGACTTCGGTTGAGGCGCTCGTAGTACCCAATCAAACCAGGGTGCTGCTGGGCGCGATCCCGATGGAGGCGATGGATGTGCTGATCGACCCCAAACGCGAACGCCTGACTGTCAATCCCGAAAGCCCCGATGTCGCCAAAATGCTGCTGATGTAAGGACGATTCTGATTCTATGGTGCAAACCCTCCAGGCCAGTCAAGTTAACCTCCGCACTCTGATTGATAGCTTCGGACTACAGCATATTGAAGATCCGCAGTTTTTCCCGGAGTGGCGGCAGGGACAGATTGAGATCGCCGATTGGGAGCAGCAGGCGCTTGATCGGATTCGGGCTGGGTATCTGAATTTGATGGATTATGCGCCCTTACCCGAACGAGCGATTCAGCTTTCGGTTGTGAGTCCGCTGCTGTTCCTGGCCGGATTTTATCTCCATCCGTTTCACATTCAAGTCGAGAAATCGGTTGAGATTGCCGAGGAAGATGAGGGGGTCACAGTTCGAGGGCAAATTGACATCCTGCTGGTCAAGGAGCAGTTTTGGGTGTTAGTGATTGAGTCGAAGCGAGCTGGATTCTCGATTGAGGCCGGGTTAGCACAGCTCTTAGTCTATATGCTGGCGAATCCCGCCTCTCAGCAGCCAGAGCAGAAGCCTGGATTTGGTTTGATTGCATCGGGGGCAGATTTCATCTTTGTCAAGTTAGTGAAATCAACTGACAGAACACCTCAGTATGGAACATCGAATCAATTTGGCATGCGGAATCACAACGATTTAGCCGAAGTATTCCGAATATTAAAACGGATTGGTCAGCTTTAAGATGCAGGTTGGAACGCAGTTAGGAGCAAGTTAGGAACGTGATTAACGAAAATAGCGACGTGATTTTAGCGGTCAAAGACCTGAC
>JBJTUI010000031.1:0-8762 GCA_046080625.1 Elainella sp.
TGACGTTGAGAAATGCCACCGGCCTCATAGGTCTCGACAACCTTCTGACGCAAGTCTAGGGAATAGGGTTTCATTTGGATGATATGCAAAACGCACAGAATTATACAGATTGTACTGTATCAGGCTGAGAAACGCTATAACTCCAGCACGGAGTCTGCCACCGCTTAACATTTCAAGGTTTCTAGCATAAACAGAAATAGCGCCTTTATCTTCAGCTCTAACATCTATAGAGCTTCCATTGACGATAGAAATATCCGATCGCAAAGTGGAATCTGGAAAACTGAGACTGAATTGGCCACCATTTTGATTGATCCCCACCGTACCGGCGCTGGCGGCCCCCAGTTCGACTCGTCCCCCGTCTGCGGGAAAGTTACCAGTAGCCAATTCAATGGTTTCTAAAAGAGCGTTATCTAATCTAATCGTGCCACCAGCTAAAATCAAACTTTTCCCCGAATCGACAAACAAAATTGCTCCATCGACCACAATCGCTCCCGGCACTCTACCGCCATACTGTACCCCCACCGGCACACTCACCGTCAGCAGCGACGGAGCCTGCGGATTGCCGGTGCCAAAAGTAGACCCACCTGGAAACAGAAAATCATTGCCGGTTGTGGCCAGAAACGATCCCAGCACATCCAGACGAGCATCGGGGCCAAAGTTGATGCCGTTGGGGTTGAGGAAAAACAGATTTGCAGAGCCATCGACGCCCAGCGTCCCGCGAATATCTGAAACGTCGGTTCCTGTGACGCGGCTGAGAATATTGGCAATGCCATCGGGATTGGCAAAATACACCCGTTGCCCGTCATTCACATTAAACTCGCTAAAACTGTGAAACAGATTTGCCCCACGGGTTGCACCCCCTTCAATCAAATCCGCCGTACCACCCCGACGCAGGGCTGCACCGGGTCTGACCCGAGAACTTTCTGTCCCCAGCGTCGCGTCCGGCGTGATCTGGGCCATAGCAGCCGTAGGCAGCAACGAGGTGTAGGCGAGCAGCAGGCCAGCAATTTCGATCTTTTGAAGGCGACTCAACATAACCAGAAAACTCCACGACGAAACTGAGTTAGCACGAAAGAACCGACCACCGAAATACCTAAGACTTTTGAGCCCGAACATGCCAGTACCAACGGTTGAAATCCGAATCACTGTTGGCCCATTGTTGAACCAAAGCCCGCTTTCCGGCTGGGCAATGGGCCAGTGCATCTTTCATATACTCATCTGCTCGCTTCACCTCACCCTTGAGGGAATAGCAGCGAGCCGTATCAAAATAGCTGTAGAACTGCTCCAGAATATCGGTACGGTCAGCTCTGGCCTGCAAACGCCTAGTCTGACATTGCTCCAGAGCCACCGCAAACCACTCGCAGGCTTCCTGGCGCTTCTGATTGGCTTCTGCGCGGTGCCGCGTCGCCGGTTTTCCATTTGGTTGAACCTCAGGCAGGTGAGCCAACAGGTTCGCCAAATTCGCCAGCAGATTGCACCGGTCATGTAGAGTTCCGGCAGCGGTAGCAAGCTGCACCGCCCTGCGATAGTCCGTTTCCGCCTGCGCGTATTTGCCCAGCTCCCGGTATGCCTTGCCCCGCTTGTGCAGCGTTTCGATATTGCTGCCATTGAGCTGCTCGGCCTGGTCATAGTAGTCAATCGCCTGCCGATAATAGTCAAGCCGCTGCTGACAGGCCGGAATCAGCTGGCGATGCTGGCCCTGCTGTTGACCGTGCTGTTGACCTTGCTGCTGGCCTTGCTGCTGACTGCGATGGGGCTGACGGCAATTTGGATTGAACCAGATGCATTGTTCCCTGCCGCTCGGGCTGCTCTGATGGCAAGAGTCGCCAATTTTACGCAGGGCATCGCCCATGCTGTGCAGCACCCAGGCCCGGTCAGCCTTGAAGTCCGGCTCCGGGATCTGGTGGTCCGCCTGGAGGGTTTGCAGCATCTGGTCGGCCTGCTTAAAACAGTCGAGCGCCTCCACAAACCGGCCCAGCCCAGACAGGGCATTACCCTGCCAGTAATAGCTGTGGTACAGTTTGGGATAAAACTCGCAGGCTTTGCGATAATTCTGGATCGCCTCCTCGTAGTTATAGAGCTGATAATGGGCCTTACCCAGATTGTGATACAGCCAGGCATGGCGCTCCAGACGAAACTCGGTTGAGTCAGTATCACTACAGCGCAAAGCCTCCCTATAGCAGTCAAGCGCCTCTGGATAATTTTGCAGGGCCAGGTTGCCGTTGCCCAGCCGGTGCAGAATTCGAGAGCTGTGGGGATTCAGCCTGTTGGCGGTACTGTAGAAAGCTTTGGCTGCCGAATATTGGGTAAGGATGAAGCAGGCATCTGCCAGCCAGACATAATCGTTGGCTTTGAAGAAGTCGGGATAGGAGCCGACCAAGCTCTGGAAAATTTCCACATACTCTTCCAGCATTTGCCTGGTTTCGCGATTAACGCTGTCGATGAAGGAGTGAGAGGGAAAGCCTTCAATAAAGGCTTGCCGAAACATCTCCCGATACTTTTCCTTAATCAGGGGGTGGACAGCTTCCTTAATCGAGAAATTGATTAGCCGCAGGATTTGATCGATTTTCAGGGTTTGCAGCTCTGCGGTTCTCGTGTCAATCAACTCCTGAACTTTCTGCTTCGCGAGCTGCTCCGACTCCTGAATCTTTTGGTTGACCAGAGCTTCCGACTTATCGATCAACTTCCCTTCAATCTGCTTCTGCAACGACCAGAGAAAGACGCCGCCCAGAATCGGAATCACGGCCAAAGCTCCCAGCAGCAGGTTGATCAGGCTCAGCGTCAGGTCAAAGTTCTCCCGCACTTCCGCTTCGACCGCGTTGTCGATCAGATCGGCCATGTTGCCATCTAAGGCCATCTCTGGGCTGATCAGAGGCAGAGGTCGATCCCCGGCATCTGTCTGGGCTGGCGTTTGCTGGGCTGAGGGCAGAGTTTCCCTGAGCAGCCGGATCTCTTTATTGAGGGCCAGGAGAAAGGTCGGCACCAGAAATAAAATCAGCGCCCCTGGGATCAGCCATTTTGCCGGTTTAGGGAGGTCTGATTTCATCTTGCTTCCCCCCGCCCCAGCAGCTCAAAGCAAAAGCCAAGATGGCTAATCCGCAGTGCAATTTTTAAGTTTTGAGAAGAGTGCAGCATAACAGGGAAGATCCACCCGAGAATCCGGCAGTCGTTTGTCAACCATTGCAAGCTCTAACCTACTTACTCGCCAAATCCATCTATCCACGAACCGTGTCAGTGATTTTCAGAACTATCATGAGAACAGATAATCGATCCTTTAAACGATCAAAAAATTAACAGTTACTAGCCGAATACCTAAACTTGAGGCAGAAGCAAATTTTACAAAAGCTAGGTTAAAGTCGAGAATTTAATCTTAATTTATAGACTCAAAGCAATGAATTATATAAGTAAAATTTTGGACAAATTTAATAATATCTTTGAGATCATTGAAGTAACTTCCTATAGAAGGCTGGGATCAGGCAACCAGAATTCATTCATCGTCCTGACACGTTACACTGGCATTAGTTACCCTGGTTAGTTATGCCTGATCCCCAGAGCGCCACTCGCCATCGCGATCGTCCTAGTTGATTGGCGTGACCTATGCAGAGCAAGAATCCTACAGACAAGTCATGGCCATTCTTTCCCAGCATAGCCACACACCATAGCCCTACGAGACTCTGGCAAGGAGCGTTTAGCAGGTAGTCCTAATCGCTAGCTCAACTGGCCTGGTTGTACACCGTAGAATCTGATCCCCAAAACCATCTGCCGGGGATCAGTCACCCAAGTCAGTAGGGCGTGGCGGTGATTGCCATCGTGCCCTGTTGGGGGTTAAACCGCAGCTCATTCAGAACATAGGTATGATTGGTCTGACCTGGATTCGATACAGAAGATCCCAGGACAATTTGGGCTGTGCCATAGGTCTGGTTGAACCGCAGACCACTGATTGCCACCGGATTCCAGGTAACGGGGCTACCTGCTGGCCCACCTTCGCCCCGCATAATAGGCCGACCATTGGCATCTAGGGCCGTAGCCGTGCCGCTGAAGTAGATCCGCTCGATATCGCTTATCGACAGCGCATATGTCGAATCTCCCTGGAGGGTCAGAATCTGGCGGGAAGGATCAAAACCAGCTACCTTACCCTGAAGCGTGTCGCCGTTTTTCAGAACCACATTGGCGCTATTGGGTAGTGAGGCCGGAACAGTCGTCGTCTGGGCAATTGCCACTCCAATACCGAACCAGTGTAGTCCCGGAACAGTAGAAGGAATACCATTAAACACAGCAAAATTTGTAACAAACAACACAATTGCAGGGAACCTAAAGAATATTTTCATTGTGAACTAAACTCCAGAGTTCTGATCAATGATTGAAGCGGGGAAACTCGTTGAATTTGTTCTCAAGCTAATTATATGGCAGACACTTCAAAAAGCCCAACAACGAATACACTTTTTAGCAAATTCCTCAACATTGTGGGGCTGTTAATTGCGGCTCTGTTCTTTTCCGGCTGGATCTATCGCTGGGCCTACTACGACTATTTTCAACTGGATGTCAATTCTCTGGGGTTTTCTTTCGAATCATTCCTAATAATCCCGATTCAGATTTTCTTCGGTACTCCCAGCGCATCATTGCGCACGATTTGCATCCTGGTTTTGTCCGGTCTGTTGATCTATGTCTTTCTCTGGCTGCTACGCAATCTCGAGCAGCCGGTTGAGAATAAACTCGAAGATCACGAATTTCATCAGGGCGTTGCTGTACCGCGCCAGCGCTCTTGGCTGGCCAGACGGTTTAGAGCATTCGTAGCCAACAATCCCTTGCGCCTCAGCTCATTTCGTTTATTAGAAGCTTTTATCAACGAACTGGTAATTATTCTGGGAACGCTGATCATCCTATTCTGGTACGCCCAGACTCGCGGTATCGAGGATGCCAGACGCGATGTCTACCACTGCACCTCCGTTTTACCAGAAGTTACCCTGGTCGCGCCGGTCATTGAGACACCGCTTGTGCGCCAGTTTAAGGCTATGGACATCCTGCCCAAAACTGCAAATATGACGGACTATGGCATCATTGGCGATGTCGCCCTGTTTCGCGATCTGCTGGGAAAAACCCAAAACGTTGCCGCAGATGCTCGCGTCTGGCGATTGCTGCAAGAAGGCGGCGGCTGGATCTATATCTTCCAACCCCTGACGCCCCTGAACGAGCGGAATGATCGGCCCCCCGTGATTGGCCTGCGCACTAGCCTCGGCAAGCAGACAATGATCCTCAGTCCTTCTACACCAGGAGACGAATGCCAAGCAGTGAAGTAAGTCTGCTAATTTAGCTCTGCAACGCCCTTTCAGATCGCCAGCCGGATCGCCTAGAATACTTGTACTGTTTCTGCTGCTGTTGCCATGACGATTGCTAAAGATCAGGAACCGCAGGCGCAAGCTGAGCCAGATGTTCAGCCAGATGTTCAGCCAGATATCGTCTTCCCGCCCAGCGACCTCTACAGCGACGAACCGCCCTTGGAAACCTACCTGCATCTGCGTCAGTTAATGTTGCTGCTGAGCTGCTTGGACTGGCTGTGGCGAAACCGCAATGACTACTTCGCTGCTGGCAATCTCACGATTTACTACAGCCCCAAGCAGCGCAAGTCCGAGGACTTCCGTGGCCCCGACTTCTTTGTGGTGCTGGGGACGGAGCGCAAGCCCCGCAAGAGCTGGGTAGTCTGGGAAGAAGAGGGCAAGTATCCCAACCTGATCATCGAACTGCTGTCTGACTCCACCGCCGACACCGACCGGGGACTGAAGAAGCAGATCTACCAGGACACCTTCCGCACCCCGGAGTACTTCTGGTTCGACCCCAACAGTCTGGAGTTCCAGGGCTTGGCGCTGCTCCAGGGCAGCTATGAAGAGATGACGCCCAATGAACAGGGCTGGCTGTGGAGTCAGCAGTTGCAGTTGTTTCTAGGCATTCAAGACCGGCAGCTCCGCTTCTTCACACCTGAGGGCAAGTTGGTCCCAACGCCTGAGGAGGCTGCGGCAGAGGCAGAGGCGCTGTTAGCCCAGTATCGAGAGCGGTTTGGCGAGTTGGATTAGGAAACCCAACATCCAGCTATTGTTTCAACCCGCTATTGTCTTAAAATAGCTATTGTTTCAACGTTCCCGGCACCTCAACCGCCAGCGTCACGGCCCGCAACGCCATAAACAGGGTCAGGGATAGCCAGAGCAGATCGGCGCTTTGCTGCCACCAGGCCAGAACGGCGACGGGCGCGAAGCCTGCCAGGGTTGCAATTAGCGTCGAGCGGCGCAGGGTTTGGCCCTGGGTTAGGCCGAGGAAATAGCCGTCCAGCATGTAGGCCAGCGAGCCAAAGCCCATCAGGGGCAAGAGCCAGGGGGCATAGCGCTGCACCTGATCCAGCACGTCGCTGTGGCTGGTCAGCAATTGGAAACAGCGCGGCTCCAGAATCAAGCCGAGGCCGAACAATAGACCCAGCACCAGACTGGTACTGCCCGCCAGTCGCAAAAGCTGACGCAGACCGCCGGTTCCCTGACCCTGCAGGCGGCCCGCCAGACTCTCGGTGGCGAAGGCAATCCCGTCGATGAAGTAGGCGGCAAAGCTGACCGCCTGGAGCAAGAGCGTATTGCTGGCCAGCGTCACCGTACCCAGACCAGAGCTGAGATTGGTGAACAGGGCAAACGTCGTAACCAGGGAGAGGGTGCGGATCAGGATATCCCGGTTCAGGGACAGGGCCGACCGGAGGGCAGGCCAATCGAGCAGATTGGGGGCAGCAGCCCGAACTTGGGACCAGGAGACTTCGCGGCTGACCAGCCCCAGGCCAACGAGGGCCATCAGGGTTTGGCTAATCGCAGTAGCGGCCCCGGCTCCCCAGCTGCCCAGCCCCCAGCGAACAATCAGCAGGTAGTCGAACCCCACATTGGCCAGACTGACGAGCAGGGACAGAATCAGGACATAGCCGCTCTGGGCCCGGCCCAGAAACCAGCCCACCAGCACAAACCCCAGCAGGTTGGCCGGAGCCCCCCAGATCAGGGCGCTATAGAAGGCTTCACCCGCTGCCTTCACCTCCGGCGTGGCGCTGAGCAGCCAGAAACCCAGCAGCCGCAGCGGCTGTTGCAGCAGCACCAGGAGCAAGCCAATTCCCAGAGCCAGCAGGCCATGCCGCAGGCCGATCAGCAGCACTGCCTCCCGATCCTGGCGGCCCATGGCCTGGGCGGTGGTGCCCGTCGTCCCCATCCGCAGGAAGCCAAAGCTCCAGTAGAGGTAGTTGAACAGCACGTTGGCCAGCGCAACGCCAGCCAGATGGCGAATTTCGCTGAGGTGGCCCAGAAACGCCACGTCGATCAGTCCAGCCAGGGGCACCATCAGATTAGAGAGGACGTTGACGGCAGCCAGCCGCGTGAACAGGCGGGCAAACTGGGCGCTGTTCAGGGAAGGGGATTGAGCCATGATTAAATTGCTCCAGACCTTGCTCCAGACCGGGAAACCTGGCCCGATCGAACGCTATTTGCAATACATCTACTGTGCTTCAGACTGGGTTTACTTCAGACTGAGTTTGCTCCAGCCAGTCTTGCAGATCGGCCAGCGCCTTAAAATCCAGCAGCGCTTCGCCCAAAGCTTCTAGCTGAATCACGGTAAGTTGCTCGACCTGATTCCACAACGCATCCGGGACTGGGCCGACCCAACGAGCCAGCTGACGCTGGATCAACGCTTTGGCCTGCTGCTCGGCCTGAAGGCGCAGGGCCTGCTCTTGCTGATACTGGTGCTCTAGATTTTCCCTTATCTGCCGCTCCTGCTCTAGCAGTTTATCTGGGGCTGGATATTTGTGTCCCGATTCGTCATACCAGTAGAGCCATTCCCGCTCCAGTCCTTCATGTCGGCCTCGCTCAATGCCAATGCCCAGCCCCAGTTCTGGCATCCAGACCGGGTTGCCCTGCTGGCGAATATACTGCCCATTTTCCAGCCGATAGACCTCGAATGGTTCATGCCGGTCGCGCCGCCAGTGATTCGGATTATAGATCGTGTAGTACGGAACGCCAATCTCGGCGTATTTTTGATATTTCTCGCCATATTCACCGCCTCGTTTTTGAGAGACGATTTCCAGCACCCACTGCGGCATCACGCCCTCTTGTTCTACCACGTAGCTGAGTCGTCCCTGTTCGCGTTTATAGCGCGGTACACCCAGACTGAGGAAGGCGTCGGGGCCAATTGCGGGCTGTTGAGTATCGTAGTAAAGGCCAATATTGACGCCCATGAACCAGTCCTGACGGTCGGCCCAGAGCATTGCCAGTGTGGCGCGCAGCAGAACGGGCAGAAGCAGCTGGAGTTCGTTATCCACAGGCTGGTCGTCGGAGTAGGGCAGGTCGTCTTCGGTGAGGGCGGGCTGGGATTGCAGCATGGGCGAGTTCCTCGCAGGGCTTCTTCGCATTCTAGCGGATTCGGGAACTGGCTCTGTTTGGCGGTTGGCGGTTCAGGACAAATTGCCGAATTTAGGACTCCACCAGCCTTGGGCCGTCTGGAAATAGACCGCCTCCTTGTGCTTGCTATTGCTGCGGGCCTTAGCGTCAGAACAGCGCAGCAGTCGTTTGACCTGGCCCTCTTTTTCGTAGGCATATTCCTCGAGGGGCTTCTGACAAACCGGACAGGCATGTTCCGTCACCTGAGCAGGCGGCAGATCGGCAGATTTGGGTTTGGGCGCTTCCCAGGCGCGGCTGCGCTCTGACCAGAACAACACCAGGTCACAGCCGCAGACGCATTTCAGGAAATATTTTTTC
>JBJTUI010000032.1:0-2765 GCA_046080625.1 Elainella sp.
GGGTGCAGGACTCAGCAACCCCAACTTTCCCACTTTTAGCAAGATTAACCACGTGTCTGCTTTTTCCGACCCTTCCAGTCCAGCCACCGAACTCTCCCTGCCCCTGCCGATTGCCGAAGCACCCATCATGGATGACGCCCAACCTCCGACTCGCTCCTACGGCGATAAATCCTACCGCTGGAGTCGCGAAAACTACTCGCGTCAACGTCGCTATATTGACATCTGGGCCTTTGTCTTAAAGCTGCTGACTGCCCAGTGGGCCTACGGCAAAGCCTGGACCTATGCCAACGGCATGACCGAGGCCGCCCAGGCTAAGCGCCGCCGCGCTCTGGCAGTTTGGATTCGGGAAACCTGTCTAGATCTGGGGCCGACTTTTATCAAAGTGGGGCAGCTGTTTTCCACTCGGGCTGACCTGTTCCCGATCGAATATGTCGAAGAACTCTCGAAGCTGCAAGACCGGGTGCCTGCCTTCGGCTACGAGCAGGTCGAGAAAATTATTGAGCAGGATTTTGGCAAGCCGATCCCAGAGCTTTACTGCAGCTTTGACCCCATTCCAATCGCTGCCGCCAGCCTGGGGCAGGTGCATCGGGCTCAGCTGCATTCCGGCGAAGAGGTGGTGGTAAAGGTGCAGCGGCCCGGCCTCAAAAAGCTATTTACCATCGATCTGCAAATCCTCAGAGGGATTGCTCGCTACTTTCAAAGCCATCCTAAGTGGGGCAGGGGCCGCGACTGGCTGGGTATCTACGAAGAGTGCTGCCGGATTCTCTGGGAGGAAATCGAATACCTGAGCGAAGGCCGCAACGCCGACACGTTTCGCCGCAACTTTCGGGAAGAAGACTGGGTCAAGGTGCCGCGCGTCTACTGGCGCTATAGCTCGCCGCGAGTCCTTACCCTGGAATACTTGCCGGGCATTAAGATCAGCCACTACGAGGCCCTGGAAGCCGCCGGTCTGGACCGAAAAAACCTGGCCCGCCTGGGTGCGAAGGCCTATCTGCACCAGCTGCTAGACGACGGCTTTTTCCACGCCGACCCCCATCCCGGCAATATTGCCGTGAATCCAGACGGGGCGCTGATTTTCTACGATTTCGGCATGATGGGCCGCATCCAGCCCGTCACCCGCGAAAAGCTGATGACCCTGTTTTTTGGGATTGCCCAGAAGGACGGCGAGCGGGTCGTGTCTGCCCTGCTCGATCTGGGAGCCCTGGCCGAAGCGCCCGATATGGGGCCGGTGCGGCGCTCGGTACAGTACATGCTCGACCACTTTATGGATCAGCCGTTTGAGAACCAGTCGATCACGGCGATTAGCGACGACCTCTACGAGATTGCTTACGACCAGCCCTTCCGGTTTCCGGCGACGTTCACGTTTGTGATGCGGGCTTTTTCCACTCTGGAAGGCGTCGGCAAAGGGCTCGACCCGGATTTTAACTTTATGGAGGTTGCACAACCGTTTGCAATGCAGCTTATGACTAACGGAGACGGATCGCGAAACAGTATTTCGGAAGGGCTATTGGGCGAGATTAGTCGGCAGGCGGCCCAGGTGGGCAGCACGGCCTTTGGCCTGCCGCGTCGGATTGAAGACACGCTCGACAAGCTGGAACGGGGTGATATTCGGGTCAGAACGCGCTCGACCGAGACAGATCGGGTGCTGCGCCGGATCGGCACAGTGAATATGGGGACGAACTACAGCCTCTTAATCGCGGCCTTCACCCTCTCGGCCACAATCTTGTTAGTCAATCAATACATCTGGTTGGCTATACTGGCGGGAATAGCTGCGCTGATTCCAGGATTTGCCCTGATCCGGCTGATGGTTCGTCTTGATCGATCCGATCGAATGTTTTAAGATGCATCCCAATTGCGATGCCAGGGTCATGCCATGAAACGTTTCTTCACAGGTCTCACGGACCCCGGCCTGCTGCGTTCCGTGAATCAGGACGATTACTATATCGACCCCGAGGGTCGATTCTTTATAGTGGCAGACGGCATGGGTGGTCACGCAGGCGGGCAGGAGGCCAGCCGGATCGCCACCAAGGCGATTCAAACCTACCTGAATGAATATTGGCAGTCGGACGAACCTTCAGATCTGCTGCTGGAAAATGCCTTTCTCAAGGCCAATGCCGAAATTTTGCAGGATCAGGCCAAGCACCCGGAACGGGCCGACATGGGCACTACTGCGGTAGCCGTGCTGTTTCGCGACGAGCAGCCCTGGTGCGCCCATATTGGCGACTCACGGCTCTACCGGCTGCGGGGGGCTAAGCTGCACCAAATCACGGAAGACCACACCTGGGTGGCCCGCGCTCTCAAATCTGGCGACCTGACCTCTGACCAAGCCCGCATGCACCCCTGGCGACATATTCTCTCCAAATGCCTGGGCCGGGAAGACGTGCGCCAAATTGATGTGCAGGTGTTTGACCTCCATGCCAACGACCGGCTGCTGCTCTGTAGCGATGGCCTGACTGAGGAACTGCCAGATCAGGTGATTGCCTCCCATCTCAAAACGATTCGGGCCTGCGAACGGGCTGCCATAGCGCTGGTGAATGCCGCCAAAGATCGGGGCGGACGCGACAACATTACGGTGGTGATTGTAGCGTTTGACGATACAGGGGACGCGGCCTGATTGGTCATACGGGTGAACGAAAAAAAGCGCGGAGAGGGAGAAAAGGCGTAGTTTCAGAATAAGAAACGATTCGAGGGACTACGCCCGATGAAACTAGACACCATTATCGCCGAGCAGTTGAGTCAACTGAAGCTATTCGCACAACCGCCTC
>JBJTUI010000033.1:0-4016 GCA_046080625.1 Elainella sp.
GTCTCGTAGATTGATTCAGGAGCTAACAGTTTCACGGAACCTTGAGCAATCAGGCAAACCCTTAAACTACAGAGCAGCAGTCCTTGAGTCAGCAGAACCATGACCCAACTAGGACAGTTGAGTTTTGAGGGGCACAGGGGCAGGCTTGAGAATTTTTTTGCGCAGAATCGAAGGCAGCGTCAGCGGCCAGAGGACGGTGGCCACCAGAATCACCATCCAGGAGAGCAAATCGGTTTTCGGGGTAGAGCTGTCTTTCAGGAATGCCCGTAGCGAAAGGCTAAACACTAAAAGAGCGCCTGCGGTGTAGAGTGCCATACGATTTCCTTGCGACCTATGCTGTGGTGTGCGTTCGATAGTTCCATCAAATCATTCCCAACCTCTGTGTTATCAGGGAATGATCACTGATTTAGAATTCGAACTTTTGTTGAAGCGAGTTCACATGATCGGAGAATACCGATAAATCCTATACAAAACGTCCGCAAGTTCACGAACTGTTACAATTCACCTGGCCCAAGCCTGCGTGGAATTACGCCTTATCATGCCTCTAACGCAAAACGGAGCCAGTGATGACTGACCCCGTTGTTCTACTCAGGTAAGTAGATGGCCAAAATGATTTGTGGAATAGCGGGATGTGGGGCCAGCCTTAGCTTTTCAGTTCTGGCTCTTCTTTGGCCAGCCGCTCCTCTGCCAGGTCATACATGCCCATAATTTCATAGCCAGCATCCACGTAAAGAATCTGGCCCGTAATTCCGCTCGCCAAATCGCTGCACAGGAAAGCGGCAGTGTTGCCCACTTCTAGCTGGGTGACGGTGCGCCGCAGGGGAGCAACTTTTTCGACATGGTGGATCATATCCAGAATTCCGCCCACTGCCGAAGAAGCCAGGGTGCGGATGGGGCCAGCCGAGATGCCATTCACCCGAATTCCTTTTGGCCCTAGCTCGTTGGCCAGATAGCGGACATTCATTTCCAGAGCTGCCTTGGCAATCCCCATGGTGTTGTAGTTGGGAATCACCCGCACGCCGCCCAGATAGGTGAGCGTGACAATACTGCCGCCAGCCGTCATTATGGGCTTGGCAAAGCGGCCCAAGCTAACCAGCGAATAGGCGCTGATTTCCAGGGCTGTAGAGAAATCCTGCCGAGAGACGCCGCTGAAATCGCCGCTGAGACAATCCTTGCTGGCGAAGGCCAGACAGTGGATTAGGCCATCTAACTGGCCCCACTTGGCCTGAATTGTGTCGAAGGTTTCCTGCACCTGGGCTTCGTTTTGCACGTCACAGGGCAGATACAGCGAGGGCTGAAGCGGTTCAACCAGCTCGGCCACCTTCTTCTCGGACCGCCCCCTATCGTCGGGCAGATAGGTGATGCCCAAATTGGCACCCGCCGCATGCAGCTGTTGGGCGATGCCCCAGGCAATCGAACGGTTGTTGGCGATTCCCGTAACCAGAATATTTTTCCCAGACAAATTCAACATGTCTTTTTACCCAGTGCCCTTATTGACGATACAAACTACGAAACCACAGCATTAAGTCGCTGGGGTTGATTAAACCAAAGATGGGGTGAGGGAGTGTAGAGGGCAAGCCCTCGGCTGGAGGCGCAGACCCCAGACTCTCACTATCCTACAAATCATTGCACCGACCGGTTGAGTCGGCATATAACTTTGAAGCACTCCTTAGGCTACTGAAAAACGGGGTCATTTGGCTAAATCCAGCGAGGGAGAGCACGATTTGTACTTTTTGCTACAAAAACCTACAGCGTTCTTAAGTTTAGTTTTTAAAGTCAGCGTTCTATCACAGTATGATTGTGTTACTCGACACAATTTTTCTGCTGGGGTTTGACTTAGATAGTAAGCTTAACGAAATCCCGCACCGGCTTTGCAGGCGCGACATTATATAAGAGTTCGGCATTATATAAGCTTGAATTTTTTCTACTACGGCGAAGGATAAAGGCATGGTAGCGTTGCAAGATAGACCGTTAGCAAATGTGTTCCGCCAGCTCAGCGGCGGTGCCTTTCCACCAGTTGTAGAAACCTACGAACGCGGTAAAACCATTTTCTTTCCGGGAGATCCGGCAGAGCGGGTATATTTCCTGCTCAGAGGGGCCGTGAAGCTGTCGCGGGTCTACGAAGCCGGAGAAGAAATTACCGTGGCTCTGCTGCGGGAAAACAGCGTGTTTGGCGTGCTGTCTTTGATTACCGGCCAGCGAGCCGATCGATTCTACCACGCCGTGGCCTTCACTCCGGTGGATCTGCTTTCCCTGCCGATTGAGCAGGTTGAAAAAGCCCTGAAAGAGAATCCTGAACTCTCGATGATCATGCTGCAAGGGCTCTCGTCCCGGATTCTGCAGACCGAAATGATGATTGAAACCCTGGCCCACCGCGATATGGGATCGCGTCTGGTCAGTTTTTTGCTGATTCTCTGCCGCGACTTCGGCGTTCCGGCCCCGGACGGGATCACGATTGACCTAAAGCTCTCTCACCAGGCAATTGCGGAAGCGATTGGCTCTACCCGCGTCACCGTCACCCGGCTGCTGGGCGACTTGCGGCAGGACAAGATGATCTCAATCCACAAAAAGAAGATCACGGTTCACAACCCCGTCACCCTCAGCCAGCAGTTTACTTAAATTGCCGCTTTTACCCAGCTGCTTTGATCCAGCCACCTCTCCCCAAAAACCGGGTTCAGGTCAGCGCCTGTTGCAACGCCTCACCCATCTCCCGGCAGCCTACCAGCTTCATCCCGTCCGACATAATATCGCCCGTGCGGTAGCCCGCATCCAGCACCTGCTGGACGGCCTGCTCAATCCGGGTGGCGGCTTCTGGCTCGTTCAGGCCATAGCGCAACATCATCGCCGCGCTCAGTACCTGGGCCAGGGGATTGGCTTTGTCCTGACCGGCAATGTCTGGGGCCGAACCATGTACGGGCTCAAACAGGCCGGGGCCAGAAGCTCCCAGGCTGGCTGAAGGCAACATGCCGATACTGCCCGTCAGCATTGCCGCAGCGTCCGACAGAATATCGCCGAACAGATTGCCGGTGACGATGGTATCGAACTGCTTGGGAGCCCGGATCAGCTGCATCGCCGCATTGTCCACATAGAGGTGCGACAGCTCCACATCGGGATATTCGCTAGCCAGCTGGGTGATGCGGTCGCGCCAGAGCTGGGACACATCCAGCACGTTGGCCTTATCCACCGAGCAGAGCCGTCGGCCCCGCTTCCGGGCCGTTTCGAAGGCCACCCGGCCAATTCGGTCAATTTCGCTTTCGGAATAGACCATGGTATTCACACCCCGCTTCTCACCCGTCTCGCTAGTGAAGATGCCTTTGGGCTGACCAAAATAGATGCCGCCCGTCAGCTCGCGCACCACCATAATATCGACGCCCTCCACCACCTCGCGCTTGAGGCTAGAGGCATCAATCAGCTGGGGCAAAATGCTGGCTGGCCGCAGGTTGGCAAACAATTCTAGCCCTGCCCGCAGGCCCAATAGCCCTGTTTCAGGCCGCTGGTGGCGCGGTAGCGTATCCCACTTGTAGCCGCCAATCGCAGCCAGCAGCACGGCATCGCTGGCTTTACAGGTCGCCAGAGTTTCGTCGGGTAGCGGTGTCCCAGTCGCATCAATTGCCGCCCCACCCATCAAGGCTTCGGTGAACTCAAAGCCGATCCCCAGCTGTTCACCCACCTGCTTGAGGATTGCTACAGCGACAGCCATAATTTCGGGACCGATGCCATCGCCGGGAAGAAGGGTGATGCAATACTGCTTGTTCATGGGATCTGGGCTCATGGAATCTAGAAAAGAAGAAAAAGAAATGACCAGTTAGGTATCTTAGCTTAAATCCTGAGCTGATTTTTGCTTGGCCTGATTGCAGTTGATTGCAGTTAATTGCAGCTATAGCAGTCGAGGGGTTAGTTAGGACAGAATAGAGAGGCATCTTGACCCACTACTCAATCCCCCTGCCATGCCCAGTCCCTACAGCGATGACCTGCGTCAAAAAGTCCTCAATGCCGTTGACGGTGAATACTCTAAA
>JBJTUI010000034.1:0-4655 GCA_046080625.1 Elainella sp.
GGAAGGTTAGTCCAGTTTGGCTTCAGGTCAGACCGAACCAATCCGACCAGCCCTGAGCCATATTCAGGTTCAGCCCTTCGCCGCCGCTGGTGGATGAGGGCTGAATTTTTGTGCAGGTGTTTTACCTTTTATGGCAATGTAACCAACTTGGCATTCCCGCCAGAAAAAATTCTTCTATGCTTAAACTCAGCAAGCCTGGAGGGTAACTGGGTTCTGGTTGTTGACCACCTGAATTATGGGCCGCTTGGCTATTACCCTCTGGCTATTGGCCGTCATGAGATGTTTGAGATATCGGCCTCTTCGAGATTAGGTTGCTCCTCACAGGCACGTAAGAAAAATTTGAGTCAAAAACCAGAGAAAAAGCCATGAAGAAATTGATGTGGGTGCTGGCTACGCTGGGCCTGGGACTACCGCTGCTGAACGCTAGCCTGGTTCGAGCACAGGACAATCTACCCATTTTAGAACAGCCCACGGCAGCCTCAGCTACCGAGTTGACCCAGCTGCAAACCCGCAAGGCCAGCAGCGATTTTGATTTTCTATTTCTGCCTGCCGGGGCGGGCGGAGAAGAGTTGTCTAACAATCCCGTCGGCTGGGGCTATTCGTCCACCGAGCTAACGCCCGTGAGCAGCAGCACCAATACCGTCTCGACCCTCAAGCTGTTGCCCACCTACGCAATTGTCGAGCCAAACCGCGCCATCGAAACCCAAACCGATCCCCAGCGACTGACGATTTTGACGCCGACGCGCCCCGTTCAGCGTTAGTTAGCGCTGATTACTAGTCAGGCCGGGAGAGCCGACGACGGTGGCGGTGCCAGTAGCGGCTCGCCACCCAAATTGCTCCCGACAGGGTGAGCAGAATCCAGACAACGCCGTAAACCGAGCCCAGATGCTCTTCAACCAGGGTGTAGCGATCGCCCAAATAGTAGCCCAGTCCGGTCAGGCCGCTCAGCCAGACCAGGGCACCTGCCGTGGCGTAAATTAAAAACGTCGGTACCGGCATTTTGCTCAATCCGGCGGGCAGGGCCAACATATTGCGCACGCCCGGCAGAAATAGCCCCAGCAAAATTGCTTTGCCGCCATGTCGTTGAAACCAGCGATTACCTCGCTCAATGCTGTGGGGCGACAGGGGCACCCAGCGATGGCGCATCAGCTGGCGCAGGCGCTTTTCGTCGAGAAACCGACCGGCCAAATACCAGGGCAGAACGCTGATCAAAAACCCGATCAATCCCGAGATCACCGCTCCGCCAAACTCCAGCTTGCCCTGGGCTACCAGAAATCCGGCCAATGGCATGAACAACTCCGGCGGAAACGGCGACAAAACCATCAGCGAAATAATTCCAACGTAGCCCAGGTGCATGAACGCCTATCCAATTCACAAATCTTTAGCCTATTGTGACGGAAATGGGGGCGATTTAGAGCCAGCCCTGGGGCAGTTTATCTTCTGACCCCTGAGCAAACGATCTTGGTGGAATTGGGGAACGATGCAGGAAATGCCGCCAGATGGCCGGGGCACCTAGAATAGCAGGCCAGCAAAAAGGGTGAGCCATCGCCCACCCCAGCAGAGTTCAATTAGGACTGACAAGTAGGACTAACCAGCAGGACTAACCAGCAATCGAGTGATTCAGGTTCTCAAACGTTAGCCTCTTCCCGCACCAGCTTGTCCCACCCCAGGTCTTTCAGCGAACTGTTGCGGCGCAGGGGCCGAGTCACCAGTTCCAGCACGTCGCGGGCGTTGGTAAAGCCGTGAATCTGGGCAAAGGTAAACTCAACCGACCATTTGGTATTGATGCCGCGAGCCTCCAGCGGATTGGCATGGGCCATGCCGGTGATCACTAAATCGGGCTGGAGGTCATAGATCCGCTGTACCTGGTTGTAGTTGTCGGGCTTCTCCACAATTGTGGGCAGCGGTACGCCCATTTCCTGACAGGTTTGTTCCAGGAAGGCCAGCTCAGCCGCCTGATAGCGCTTGTCCATGTAGGGAATGCCGATTTCGGGCACGGTCATGCCACAGCGGATCAGGAAGCGGGCCAGGGAAATTTCCAGCAGGTTGTCGCCCATGAAGAAGACCGACTTGCCGCGAATCAGCTTGACATAGTCCTCTAGACTCGCCCAGATCTGGGCCTCCCGTTCGTCTAGCCCCTGGGGCTCGATGTTAAACACCGAGCAGATTTTCTCGATCCAGGCGCGGGTGCCGTCTGGGCCAATTGGGAAGGGTGCGCCAATCAGCTTGCATTTGCGGCGGCGCATCAGGGTGGTAGCCGTGCGCGACAGGAAGGGATTCACCCCGGACACGTAGTAGCCTTCTTCCAGCACCGGCAGCTCTGTGAACCGCTTGGCGGGCAGCCAGCCGTCGATCCTGATCCCCTGTTTTTTCAGCTCCAGGGTGAGGTTGGTGACTACCGGGTCGGGCAGCGAGCCAAACAGCACCAGCGGCGGATGATCCACATAGGCCGACTCTTCCTGCTGCACTTCTTCTTTCTTGCGGCCAAAGTTGAGCAGCTTGTGGATCGCATTGCGGTCTGCCTTGGCCTCGGGCGATTCGGGGGCTTTATTAGGACAGCGGGCCGCCATCGCCGCTAGCACCGTATCCTCGCCCTGGGTGAAGGCATAGTCCAGCCCGTTGGCTCGCGCCACCACAATCGGGATGCCAATTTCGGCCTCTAGTTTCGGAGCCAGGCCCTCCAGATCCATCTTGATAATTTCGGTGGTGCAGGTGCCAATCCAGACAATCACCGAAGGGTTGCGGTCGCGTTTGATCTGGGTGCAGAGGCGGTGCAGCTCTTCGTAGTCGTTGAGCTGGGCCGAAATATCGCCTTCTTCTAGCTCGGCCATGGCATAGCGTGGCTCGGCGAAGATCATCACGCCCATGGCGTTTTGCAGGAAATAGCCGCAGGTCTTGGTGCCAATCACCAGAAAAAAGCTGTCTTCGATCTTCTGGTAGAGCCAGGCCACACAGCTGATCGGGCAGAAGGTATGGTAGTTGCCGGTTTCGCAGTCGAAGCTGAGGGCGGATGTGTTGGAAAGCGGGGTTTCGGCTGTCATAGTCGGGGTTCTCTTAAATGGGATTTCAGTAAAGAACGGGGCTGGACTTGACCCGCCACCCTACCTAACTGCGACGATTGCGGCTGCGGCGGGGTGCGGTTTCTCGGTCGGGCAGTTCACGAGCGCTCAGTTGGGCCGTATCCAGCGAACGACGAGTAGTTGAGGCCGCGCGCCGCGCGGGTTTAGCTGGACTCGGCTGGGCTGGACTCGGCTGGGCTGGGCTCGGCTGAACTGGACTGGATTTGGCTTGATCGGATTGAGTCGAGTCGGGCTGGGTGAAATCCACCGCACCGGGCTGGACAAACGGATTGGTGTGGATAGCTGGCTCCAGGTAGGGCGCAGTTGGGCTGGCGGCAATTGGGGCCGAGCTGCTGGGCAGAAGTTTGGGGCGAGACTGGGCTGAATTGGGCCGGGAACCTGTCTGGCCCAGCGGATGAGCGGGCGACTCCAGCTCTGCCAGGGCCGCCAGTTCGTCTTCGGGGTTAAAGTTCAGCCCCAGGGCGGTCACGATGCGGTCGGGATTGCAGTTGAGATCCACCACTAGCGGCAAAAGCTGGGTGAGCTGGGGTTCCAGGCTAGTCAGAACGCCCAGAATGAAACTCGACGAAGGGCGGCGCTGTCCCTGGCAGTTGACCCAGACGCCGAGTTTGATAATCCAGTCGCGGTTGGTGCGGTAGTAGGTCAACCATTCTGATTTGAGCGCCCGGCGGAGATGTTCGATGTTCATGGGGGGGTGGAAGTAGGTGGGTGGGGGTTTAGCCCAGTCGAGAACCAGTCGAGGATGCAAAACCCTTTAATTACCTACCACCTCTTTACAGAAAATTCACCGCCCTCTGAACACCGTTAAACCATCATTAGATCCAATTCCGCCTCGGGAGCGGCAGCAGATTTGGGGTTGAGGTAGAAATCCGACAGCAGGCTGAATAGCTCGCGGTCAGGGGAATCGTTGGGCACGACGCCTTCCGGACGGGCCAGAATCTGGTCGGCAATGTTGAGGTAATAATCGCAGACGTAGTTGAGCGAGGAATCCTGTTCGGCCATTTCAAACAGGGTTTTGCCCTTGACCCGCGAGACGCGAATATCTTCAATCAGCGGCAGAATTTCCAGCACCGGCATCGGCACCGACTCCACATATTTGTCGATCAGGTCGCGCTTGGCCGTGCGGTTGCCGATCAAACCCGCCAGCCGCAGGGGGTGGGTGCGGGCCTTTTCGCGCACCGAGGCCGCAATTCGATTCGCGGCGAACAGGGCGTCAAAGCCGTTGTCGGTGACAATCATGCAGTAGTCGGCGTAGTTGAGCGGAGCCGCAAACCCACCGCAGACCACGTCTCCCAACACGTCAAACAAAATCACGTCGTATTCGTCAAAGGCGTTGAGTTCTTTCAACAGCTTGACGGTTTCGCCCACCACATAGCCACCGCAACCCGCTCCGGCAGGCGGCCCTCCGGCCTCAACGCAGTCTACGCCGCCATAGCCCTTGTAGATCACGTCTTCGGGCCAGACATCTTCGTAGTGGTAGTTCTTCTCTTGCAGGGTGTCGATGATAGTGGGGATCAGGAAGCCCGTCAGGGTAAAGGTGCTATCGTGCTTGGGATCGCAGCCAATTTGCAGCAC
>JBJTUI010000035.1:0-6851 GCA_046080625.1 Elainella sp.
GGGGTGCGCTTTTCGCTGCCCGGTGGCGCTGCCGAGAAAGACGAGCTGTGGATTCAGGCCGCGATCCGCGAACTGCGGGAGGAAACAAGCCTCTGCGCCTATTCGGCCCAATATCTGTTCAGCCACCTGGGCAATATCCGCAAGCGCGGCTCAACCTACAGCCGCAACGACCACCGGGTATTCCTGATCGAGGCGGAGGGAGTCCCGACCCCGAGCCAGGAGATCAAGGTGATTCGGTTCTACCATCCCGGCGATTTGGTCAAAATCACCAACTCAACCCGCCGCATTCTAGAGCGCTATCGGGCTATGCAGGGTTAGCTGCCGGATAACTATAAGGTGCCGCTTTGGGAGAGAATGGAGAGCGAACAATCGCAGAATTTTAATAAATTTCGAAAATGATGCTGAAAGCAGCCGATGTGATGTCAGAGGTGGTGACGATTCGCGGATCGGCCACGGTTGAAGAAGCAGTAAAACTGATGCGGGAGCACAATGTCCATGCCCTGATTGTCTCCCTCCGCCACGACCAGGACGCCTACGGCATCATCACCGAAACTGACGTGGTCTACAAGGTGACGGCCTACGGCAAGGACACAAAGCGAATTCGCGTCTGCGACATCATGACCAAGCCCTGCATTGTGGTCAATCCTGACCTAGGCGTAGAATACGTGGCTCGTCTGTTTGCCAATACGGGAATTCACCAGGCTCCGGTGATCCAGGGGGCGCTGCTGGGCCTGATCAGCATCCACGATATTCTCACAAAGAGCGATTTTGTCGAAAAGCCGAAGGAAACTGTTCTGGAAGAGCGGATTCGGTTGGCGATTGCCCAGGCCCGCCAGGTCTGTGTCGAAAAGGGTGCAACTTCGCCGGAATGTGCCGTGGCCTGGGATGAGGTGGAGGAACTCCAGGCCGAGTCTTCTCACCAGCGCGCTGAGAAAACCTTCGACGGCAAAACGGCATTTGAGCGGTTCTGTGAAGAAAACCCGGACGCGCTGGAAGCCCGAATTTACGACAATTGAGCTGATTTGCTTGGTCAGCAGGTTACTCAGCAAGTTCCCCGGCAGATCACCCAGCAGATCACCCGGCAGATCACCCAGCAGCCAGAAACCACCGTTTCAGCTTGCCCAACAGCAAAGGCGATGGCCGTTGGGGGTCGGTTTGGTCGGAGTCAATGGCTTTTAGCTTCTGCTCGGCCCAAATTCTCACCTGGGCGTTGCTGCTTTGGGCGAGGTTGTGGCAGAGGGCGAGGGCGCGTTCGGGTTGGCCCTGCTGGCTGTAGGTCGTGACCAGATGCATCTGGGCGCGCAGGTAGTCGCGGGAATTCAGCTGGGCTTTGGCGGCGCAGTCGTGGCAGAAGGCTTCCAGAATGCCAATCGCCTCCTGATACTGCTGTTGCTGGAGAGCTAGCAGGCCGCTGGCCAGCAGATCGGCTGTGGCAAAATCAGCGGTCGGTCGGTTGGTAGAAGAATTGGTAGAAGAAATCGATGAGTCCACAGTAATCCTCCAGGTGAGTCAGAATGCCAGATTTGGGCCTTGGATCGGGGCACCGGATCAGGCCATTCATGAGGCCATCCAGGGTGCGAGGCTCAGCCCAACTGGCTGACCGAATTGCGAAAGCCCTTTCCAGAAATACTCGTTACAATCGCGATTTTCTAACCGTAGATCCGTCAAAATTGAAGACAGCTTCTCGATTTTCTCTCCGTAATCTTTACCATGACGGGCACCATGACAGCTCAAACCCTGCCGCTCTCGCTTCCCCTACTGGCCCAGCAAATCCGCGATTCGGCGCGCGATCTGTCGACTCTGCCGCTTGCCGCCCGCAATCAGGCGCTGGCAGCCATGGCCGAGGCGCTGGAGCAGGCGGCCCCGGAAATTTTGGCGGCCAATGCGGCAGACTGTGAAACGGCTCAGCAGGAAGGTCTGGCCCGCGCCCTCTACGGGCGGCTGAAGCTGGATGCCACCAAACTCCAGGGCGTGATTGCCGGGGTGCGCGATGTCGAGCGGCTCGCTGACCCGATTGGGGCTGTGCAGATTCACCGCGAGCTGGATACCGACCTGGTGCTGCGGCGGGTGGCCTGCCCGCTGGGGGTGTTGGGCGTGATCTTTGAGGCGCGGCCCGATGCGCTGGTGCAGATCGTGGCCCTGGCGATCAAGTCGGGCAATGGCGTGATTTTGAAGGGCGGCAAAGAGGCGGTGCGCTCCTGTCGGGCTCTGATGGCGGCCCTGCACCGGGGATTGGAACAGGCGGGAATTGATCCAAGCGTGGCCCAGCTGTTGACGACTCGGGAAGAAACCCTGGAACTGCTGCGGCTGGATCGGTTTGTTGATCTGATCATTCCGCGCGGCTCGAATGCCTTCGTCCGATTTGTCCAGGAGAACACGCGAATTCCGGTGCTGGGCCATGCCGACGGGATCTGTCACCTCTACATCGATCAGGCCGCCGATCTGGAGCAGGCGGTGGCGATCGCTGTGGATGCTAAAACCCAGTACCCTTCGGCCTGCAACACGATTGAAACCCTGCTGGTGCATCAGGCGGTAGCGGCAGACTATCTGCCCCAGGCGGCGGCGGCTCTGATGGCCAAACAGGTCGAACTCAGGGGCGATGCCCGCACGGCGGCTCTAATTCCGGTGACGCCCGCCAGCGACAGTGATTGGGCCACGGAATACAGCGATTTGATTCTGGCAATTAAGGTAGTAGACTCGCTGGCCGAGGCCGTACAGCATATCAACACCTACGGCTCTCGCCACACGGAGGCGATTGTCACCGCCGATGCGGAGGCGGCCCGTCGATTTATGGATCAGGTAGATGCGGCAGGCTTGTTCCACAACTGCTCGACCCGGTTCGCGGACGGATTTCGCTACGGGTTTGGGGCCGAGGTGGGCATCAGCACCCAGAAGCTGCCGCCGCGTGGCCCAGTCGGGTTGGAAGGGCTGGTCACCTACAAATACGAGCTGGTGGGCAAGGGGCAGATCGTCGCTTCCTACACGGGCGATCAGGCTCGCGCCTTCAGCCACCGCGACCTCTGACCAATCCCCCGCCTCGTACCCCAACCGGGTCTGGCTTCGGCCCGCTCTGGGTCAATTTGTAGCAACTGGGCCAAAACCAGGCAAAATAAAAGGGCTAAATCCCTACTTGCTTCCATCCCCTGCTAAACCCATGGATGCATTTCCAACTGCTTCGGCTCCGATTGAACGCCCGCTGGTGGTCGAAACGATTGGGCTGCGCAAGGTCTACCGCACTGGCTTTTGGCTGACCCAGAAGGTGGTACCGCTGCAAAATTGTAGCCTGTCGGTCTACCAGGGCGAGACGTTTGGGCTGCTGGGGCAGAACGGGGCGGGCAAAACTACGCTGCTGAAAACCCTGCTGGGGATCATCCAGCCCAGCGGCGGCAAAGGCACTCTGCTGGGACGACCCCTGGGCGACCGGTCGGTGAAACAGCAGGTGGGCTACCTGCCGGAAAACGCCTATTTCTACGATTTTCTGACGGCCTGGGAGTTTCTCAGCTACACGGCAGGCCTGTTTCGGATTCCGGCCCAGGTGCAGCGCCGCCGCATCCCCGAACTGCTAGATCTGGTGGGGCTGTCCCAGGCTTCGGCCCGCAAAAAACAGCTGCGCCAATATTCCAAGGGCATGCTGCAACGGGTGGGCATGGCCCAGGCGCTGATCAACGACCCCAAGCTGGTGTTTCTGGACGAGCCGATGTCGGGCCTCGATCCGCTGGGCCGCTACCAGATGCGCGAGATCATTCTCTGGCTCAAGAGTCAGGGCAAAACCATCTTTTTCAACAGCCACGTGCTGTCAGATGTCGAGAAAATCTGCGACCGGGTAGCGATTCTGGCCCGAGGCGAGCTGCTCTGCATGGGCTCGCTGCAAGATCTGTTGGGCACAGCAGATCTGTATCGCGTCAAAATCCGCGACGGCAGCCCCGACGTGCTCAGGCGCTGGGTGCCGGATTTGGAATTTCAGGATGGCTTCTGGCAGGGCCACCTCAAGGGCGACCCCCAGGATTTCCTCACCAGCCTGGAGCTGATGGAGGCCCAGCTGATTGGCCTCAACCTGGCCCGCCCTTCTTTAGAAGAGTTTTTTGTGCAGCAGCTACGCCAGCGGGGACTGCATGCCAGCGAGTAGAGGGTGAGGGGATAGGGGGATGGGGGATGGGGAGGTGAGATTTGCGGAGGGGGCTGACAGGTTTTAGGACTGTCCTGGATGATTTCCTTGAAGTCGCCGAAGTTGCCGCTGGCTCAGCTCAATCAGTCCATGCTGCAACCTGTCAGGCTCACTATCAGGCTCGGCAGCACTCCCCATCCCCCCATCTCCCTATCCCCTCACCCTCCCTATCCCAACGTCGCCCGCTTGCGGCTGGACCGGCGCGGCTTGGCGGCTTTAGCGGCGGCTTCGCTATCGCGGCCTGAAGGCAGGGCTTCCTGGGCAATCGGCAGGGTGAAGTGGAAACGGCTGCCCTGGTCGCGGCCTGCCGACTCGGCCCAGATCTGACCGCCCAGAGCCCGGACAATCTGGCGGCAGATCGCCAGACCCAGACCCGTGCCCCCGGCAGTGCGGCGCAGCGCTCCCTCTTCCTGGTAGAACCGATCAAACACGGCCTCCAGCCGATTGGGTTCGATGCCCCGGCCCGTGTCGGTAATTGTTACTTCCAGCATTTTGCCGCCGTTGGGCTTGGCCTCAATTACCACTTCGCCCTCGGGCTGGGTGAATTTGCAGGCGTTGTCCAATAGCTTAGACAGCACCTCCACCAGCCATTCGCCGTCGGCCCGAACCGGCGGCAGCTCCTGCAACATCTGGGCGCTGATGTGGGGCAGCTCCAGGTCCGACTGGCGGGTGCGGATGCTGCTCAGGGCCAGGGTGACGCATTCGTCCAGAGCAATTGGCTCCAGATGCCACTCTACCCGTCCGCTTTCCAACCGCGACAGGGTGATGAAATCCTGGATCAGCTTGCGCATCCGTTCAGCGTCGGTCAGGGCCGTGTTCAGCATCACCTGGCGCAGTTCCGGGGGCATGTCGGGCTCGCTGGCCAGGCTTTCCAGGCAGACCTGGATTGTAGACAGGGGGGTGCGCAATTCGTGGCCCGTGATTGCAATCAGGTTACTGCGGGTGCGCTCCAGGGCTTCCAGCTGCTGGTTCAGGTCTTCCAGGTTGGCGTAGGATTCGGCCTGGATCAGAGCCACACCGAGCTGGGCCGCCACCGCTTCCACCAGCCCAATTTCGTCGTTGGTCCAGCTGTGGGGCAGGGGTTTGCAATGGTGTAGCTCAATCACGCCCAGCAGCCGCTCCTGGTAGACGATCGGCACTAGCAGCCAGGAGCGGATCTGCCAGCGGTTGATGCGGGCCTGTAAGCGGCGGCTGAGTTTGCCCTCGGTCTCAGATAGTCCAACCGCTTCCAGACTGTTGTCGGGGGCGCTGGTGTCGGGCAGGCTGATCGTGTCGTGGTAGCGGGCCATGGCCTGGAACAGATCGTGATCGGCCAGGGTCCAGCTGTTCCCTACGAGCGAGGGCAGGGCTAGATCGGAGCGAAACTCGTGGGCAATCACGGTTTCCGTATCGGTGGCGCGGCTGCGGTAGATCAGACTGCGGCAGACCCGGATCGCCTGCCCCAGCTCGCTGACGGCCACCTTGAAGATTTCGTTGGGGTCGAGGGATTGGCGGATCGCCGAGGTGATCAGGTTGATCAGCCGCTCCTGCTGCTCCTTGGCGGCAATCGAGCGGTAGGCTTTTTGCAGCTTGTACTGACCTGCCTGAAGGTAGGTGACCAGCCGCTGGGCAAACGGATCGGGATCGACCTGGCGTAGCCCGACGAGCGGACTGTGGATCAGCTCGGCCCTGGCCTCGGCAATTTTGCTGGCCAGCTCGGGCCGGTAGATCAGGATTCGGTCGAGCAGAATTTCGGCAGCCCGACAGCTGACTTCCCGGTCGAAGGTCCAGATGCCCTCAAAGCGACGGGTCTGATCCATCGCGGGCAGTTGGGTTGATATCTGGGCCTCTGGAGCCTGTTCCGGATGGGACAGCCGCTCCTGGCAGATCAGGCAGGTGGCGTATTGTGGGCCAATCACGACCAGATGCCACTCGCGGCTGAGCTGATCATCTGGCTCGAAGGCGATGGTTTCGTAATCGCGGGAGGCATTGGTGAAGCTGGTTTCAGGAGCGGCCAGCACGTAGACATGGCGAGTCAGGGCGGCAATCCGCTCGTAGCGGTGGGCCTCCTGGCGGTAGAAGCGCTCGCGCTGAAAGCTGGCGATAATCAGGGGCTGCGACCCACCCGCCAAAACCTGATCCTCCATGGCGTGGGACAGGGCCGTGAGTGAGGACTTGAAGTAAAGCTGGGGTCGCACCTGGGGTGAGCTTTGCAGTAACTCTTCCAGTACGGAAGTTTGAATGCTCATCACTCTCTATTTTCAGCGCCAAACAATAAATTAAAAACCTACCGCTGACCTGCGGAAGGGTCAACTGGCAACTTAATCAACCAACTCAACTGGCAATCTATCTGGACCTGAGTTATGCCTGAACTGTGTTTGAACAGCTCCGTTTGAACAATTCCTACAGCTAGAACGGCCCTAGCTCACCAGCTTTGGGCCAGAGCAATTAGACCATTCAAAGTTGGGCTGTCCAAAACTGGCCAGAACTGGCTTAAGGGCCGCGAGCAGTAATTGGGAACGCAGCACTGCACTAGAGTTCAACTCGGCTCAACGATAGATTGGTTCTGCGCTCTCCACTCTCTACTATATAGTTTTGTTGTATTTGGTCACAGCAGGAGCGAGGGCTTATTGAGAATACTGGTTCTCCCAAGCCCTACTTTGATGGGGTTACCTGAATCAATGGCGGAGAACGTCCAGCATTCGCT
>JBJTUI010000036.1:0-14442 GCA_046080625.1 Elainella sp.
GCAATATCTACCGGCTCGTTCACCGCATAGAGGCTATCGCTGCTGCTAAAGCTGGTCAGGATGCTGTAACCCACATCCCCGTCGTCTGCCGCATCATCCACCCCTGTCACCGTCAGCAGCTGGGGCTGGTTCCAGTTGGCAGGCGTAAAGATGAGGGTTGCGGCTGAAACTCGCCCTTCCTGGGGGTTAGAGCTAGCCAGCTTCAGGGTGACTTCACTGCTAGGCTGGCGCTTGAGCGCGATATTAAAGCTGGCCGTGCTGCCCGCCTCGGTGGTGATGTTGCCCCCCAGCGGCGTGACGGTGATGCCCGTGCCAAAATCCCAGTTGACTGTCTGGGCCAGCTGCTGCTGACTCAAACCGCCGAAAAGGCCATTGTCGTTATTGTCGATCGCCTGCATTGTCGCCAGCGCGCTGCTCGTCTCGCCTGTGTTGACGGTGAAGAACAAGAGCGCCCGCGTCGAGTTGGCGGGTACCGTCAGATTAAACGTGGCCGCAGCCCCCTGCCGGTTTTCTACCTCGTTCTTGGGCGTGTTGAACACCGTCTGGGACACGGCGACTGGCCTGAGCCCCGGTGTCCCTGAACCGTAGAACAACTGGCCAATTGCCGCTCCATTGAAATCTGGGTTGTCGTCGTCGGCAATTAGCCAGCGGTCATCCAGCGTGAAAACCATGTCGCCGCTCTGGGTTGCCTTGATCTGGGTTCTCTCGTCGTAGGCAAAGTTGGTGGCCCAGCTCACGGGCACAGTGATATCCTGGCTGGTCGGATTTTCGAAGGTGGTGTAGGTCCGCATCACCGGCCTGTCAAAAGACTCCAGATTGATGGTCTGGGTAATCTTCAGTCCCGACATCGTCACCGGGTCAGTGGTGAGCGTTGGCCCAAAGGCCACGAGGAAATCATTCGGCCCTTCGGGCAGATCCTGCAAAGTCGGATCGGTATCATTCCGGCCCCGCAGCATGGTTCCCGCCGTCAGCGTCACCTGATCCGAAGGCGTTAGAGCCTGACCGTTGATCAGCAGACCCATAGTATCAATCGAACTGGAGCGCCCCGTGTTGCCCGCCTGCCTGATCCCAAAACCGGGAGAACCATTGGATGTACCGCCGAGGCCGCCCGTGCCGCCCAGATCAGCCGCTGAGAACCAGACCGAGCGCACCGGGTCCGATGGGTCAGGCCGCACCTTGCCCCCGACCAGTTCTAGCGGTTTGCCAGCACTCACCCGCTTGGTGACCAGCACCGCCGGATAGGAGTCGAGGGCTGCCGCTGCAAAAGCCAGTTCCGCCACAGGGCCAGTCTGCACCTCCAGTTCCCAGTTGCCGCCCAGAGCCGCATTGCCGGTTAAACTCCGGCTTGCCCCTATCGCTGTGCCTGTGATCTGGCTGAGCTTGGCGACAAACTCCTCGCCCGCATCGCCTGCGGCCACCTCACAGCCGTACAGCAAAATCGGGGCGCTGCCTGTCATCGCCTGCGGCCACTGGGCCAACTGGGCCTGGTAATAGGGCAAAGTATCAAGGCTGAGGACACCGTTGCCCAACAGCACTGTAGCGGGTGCGCCGTGGGAGACGATATGCAGGCTGGAAACTGGCTGATGGCGATACTGGGCCAGGATCTGAGTGATCTGCTGAATCCCATCCCGCTCTGGGGAGAGTCTGAAAATCTGGGTCTGGGGGTGAGCAGCCGCGCGCAGAATCGCTAACTCATCGACGCCTGCATCAACAAAGATCAAAGAAACCGGGGGATCAAAAGCCATATTTGTAATTCACCAAGATGGATTGGTGGACAGGAAAGTCTGCTCTAAAACAAGCACTCAACAGTCGAGCCTGACAGCAACAGGAGCAGAGAATGGGCAAATAAACCTTTAGATTGTCTCAGATCTGAGGACACCATAGAGAAACCTATGGATCGCTGCCCCAGTTTGCAAAAAATTGATTGAGCCGCCAGTGACGACCCTGTGGTTTTACCGAAAATTAACCAACGTTGCCGTAAAAGCACGGTGCCTGTGAAGCAGCTGTGAATTTGCTATGAGGCTCAGGGACTTTGAAGCTAGTAAACTCCGCACCAGCAAATTCACTACAACCGCCAAATGGCGAATTAATATCAGATCCTGCTGAATCGCCATACTATTGTACGGGTGGGTTTAGCGAGCGAAATCGAAGCAGCACTGAAATATGAGGGCGAAACCCACCCCTACCGGATCTATGGCTAATCAAACGGATTTGATATAACTTTCTGCAATCTTTAGGAATAACTAAATTAGCGCAACAGCAGCAACACAGCCACCGTCGCGCTAACGCGATGTTATATTCACTTGGCAATGCTTTACGGCTACAGCTTTGTGAAATCAGCCGCCGAGATTTGGCCCGGCTGTACGCCTTTCAGGACTGCCAGAACCTGATCACCCTGTTGAATCAGCATATTGTTGCCGCGCCGTTCCAGATCCAGACCTTTCACCGTTGTGTCTTGGGATAAACCGATCTGGTCCAGGCCGTCCTGGAAGTCATGAATCACAGCAATGCCGCCCTTTCTCAAGCCAAACAGGTCTTCGCCCTCACCGCCCCAGAGCTGGTTACGCCCCTTACCGCCCAGCAGGGTATCGTCGCCCGATTCGCCGAACAGTTTGTCATCGCCGCCCCGGCCCAGCAGCGTATCGTCCTGAGCGGTGCCGGTCAAGGTATCTTTGCCACGGGTTCCCCGGAGCAACCGCCCTACGGGCTGGCCTGACGGGGGCTGATTGGTTGGCTGGCCCGTCACGATATCGTCATTCGCCTCAACATTTGAGGCTGTGTTCTCACTGGCGTTGATCGCCCGCACTAGATCGGCGACGTTGATCGTAATATCGCTGCCCGAATCTTCACCAACCGGGCTGTTGGGTTCGCTGCCAATATTGTTATCAGGATTGTTGTTTGTACTCCCATCCGTGCTGTCAGAATCGTCGCCAGTAGTATCATCTGGGCTGCTGCCCGTGTTGCCTCCTGTATTACCACCCGTTCCTGGATTCACAGCTGGCGGATCATCATTGTCAATATTCACCAGATCGATATCTGCTGGCTGAATCGTCGAATACACCGGGTCACTGGTGCTGAAGCTGGTCAGAATCCGGTAGCCGACGTTGCCATCGTCCGCCGTGTCATCCACCCCCGTAACCGTCAGCTGCTGGGGCTGATTCCAGTTGGCAGGCGTGAACGTCAGGCTGGGAGCTGAAACCGTACCTTCCTGGGGATTCGAGCTCGCCAGATTCAGGGTGACGCTGCTAGAGGGCTGGCTCTTGAGCACGATGTTAAAGCTGGCCGTGCCGCCCGCCTCGCTGGTAGTATTGCCCCCCAGCGGTGAAATGATGATTCCAGTATTGAAGTCCCAGTTAACAATCTGGGTTAGCTGCTGCTCGCTCAACCCATAGAACAGGCCGCTGCTGTTGTCATCCGCCGTCTGCATGTTGGCAATCGCGTTGGCCGTCGTAGCGTTGTCGGTGGTGAAGAACACCAGCGCCTTTGTCGAGTTGGCTGGCACCGCCAAATTAAACGTCGCTACAGCGCCCTGGCGGTTGTCAGCGTTGCTCGTCTTGGGCGTGTTGAATACCGTTGTAGATACCGAAGTTGGCTTCAAGGCCGGGGCACCGGGGCCATAGAAGAGTTGACCGATTGCCGCCCCCGCAAAGCCGTCGTTCGAGTCATCGGCTACTAACCACCGGTCGTCTACTGTGAAGGCCGTATCGCCGCTCTGGGTCGCCTTGATCAGCGTGTCGCCGTCGTAGGCAAAATTGGTGGCCCAGCTCACTGGGATTGAGATGTCCTGATTGGTCGGGTTCTGGAACGTCGTGTAGGTCCGCATCAGCGACCGGTCGAACACCTCTAGCGAGATTTCCTGGGTCACTACCAAACCCGACATCGTCACCGGATCTGTTGTAATTTTAGGGTTGAAGGCAATCAAAAAGTCGTTGAAGCCGACCGGCAGGCTCTGCACGACCGGATCGGTATCGCCTGAACTGCGCAGCAAAGTCCCGGCAGATACGGTTACTTCAGCAGAAGGAGTCAGCACCTGACCGTTGACAAACAGCGCCATGGCGTCAATTGCGCTGCTCAGGTTGGGACTGATCCCCATCCGGATGATGCCAAACCCAGCACCGCCTGACGTGCCGTTGACGCCGCCCGTCACTCCTAGACCCGCAGAAGGAAAGAAGACCCCTCTCCGGTTTTCCTCGGGTTCAGAACCAACTTTGCCTCCCACCAGCTCCAAGAGCTTGCCCGAGCTGACTCGCACGGTCGGCAGCACAGCTGAGTAGCTGCTGAGCGCTTCTGGCACAAAGGGCAACCCTGCCACAGGACCCGTCTGCACCTCCAGTTCCCAGTTGCCGCCCAGAGCCGCACTGCCCGTCAAACTCCGGCTTGCCCCTACCGTTGCGCCCGTCATCCGGCTAATCTTCGTGACAAACTCCTCGCCCGCATCCCCTGCGGCTACTTCACAGCCATACAGCAGAATCGAGCTGTCCTGTCCCAAAGCCGTCCCCCATTCAGCCAGCTGCGATTCGTAGCGGGGCAGGGCCGCGAGATCGAGGGTACTGTTGCCCAACAGCAATGTAGCGGGTGCGCCGTGGGAAACGATGTGCAGACTGGCAATGGAGTAGCCTTCGCTGCGGTACTGCGCCAAGGTCTGCGTGATCTGCTCGATGCCATCCTGGTCAGGAGTGAGAATGAATAGATGACTATCAGACTGAGCAGCAGCAATCAAGCTCTGTAACTCATCTACACCTGCATCAATCAGAATCAGGGAACGTATTGCTTTAGATGTCATGGCAATTTGATTGTCGAATTTCGGTAAGGACAGGGTGATCTGAGGAGATAAACCGCAGGCAGACAAACTCTGGGGGCATTAAAGCTATTGTGCCCCCACAATTAGAACGCTTTCGAGAACGTCCAGATTACAGTTTTGTGAAATCAGCTGCCGAGATCTGACCCGGCTGCAAGCCCTTCAGAACAGCCAGAACCTGATCACCCTGTTGAATCAGCGTATTGTTGCCGCGCCGTTCCAGATCCAGTCCTTTCACCGTCATGCCCTGGGGCAAACCAATCTGGTCCAGACCGTCCTGGAAGTCACGAATCACAGCAATGCCGCCCTTCTTCAGGCCAAACAGGTCTTCGCCCTCGCCGCCCCAGAGCTGGTTGCGGCCCTTGCCACCCAGCAGCGTATCGTTGCCCGCCTCACCGAATAATTTGTCATTGCCGCCCAGACCCAACAGCGTATCGTCTTGCGCCGTTCCTGTTAAGGTGTCTTTGCCAGATGTTCCTCGAATCAGACGACCCACTGGTTGAGGAACGGGGGGTTCAGGGATGGGGGGGACAGAAGTACCACCTGTATTCCCGCCTGTATTTCCACCCGTGTTCCCGCCTGTACTCCCACCACCCGTATTCCCGCCCGTATTGCCGCCGCCCGTATTTCCACCGCCCGTATTGCCGCCGCCTGGACCTGGATCGACCGGTAGAGGATCGTTGTCAATATTAATTAGCTCAATATCAACGGGCTCATTGCCAGAATAGAGGCTGTCGCTGCTGCTGAAGCTAGTCAGGATGCGGTAGGCCGCATCTCCGTCGTCTAATGTGTCATCTACGCCCGTGACGGTCAGCCGCTGGGTCTGATTCCAGTTGGCAGGCGTGAACGTCAGGGTAGGAGCCGAAACCGTTCCTTCTTGAGGATTCGAGCTTTTCAGGTTGAGGGTGACGTTGCTAGAGGGCTGGCTCCGCAGCGCAATATCGAAGCTGGCCGTGCCGCCCGCCTCGGTGGTGGTAGTTGAGCCGACTGGCGTAACTGTAATACCCAAGCCGAGAATGTCCCAGTTGGCGATTTGGGCGAGTTGCTCGTTGCTCAGACCATAGAACAGACCACTATTGTTGTTGTCTGCCGCCTGCATGTTGGCAACCGCGTTGGCCGTCGTAGCGTTGTCGGTGGTGAAGAACACCAGCGCCCTTGTCGAGTTGGCTGGCACCGTCAAATTAAACGTCGCCACAGCGCCCTGGCGGTTGTCAGCGTTGCTCGTCTTGGGCTTGTTGAATACCGTTGTAGATACCGAAGTCGGCTTCAGCCCAGGCGTTCCAGGACCATAGAAAAGTTGGCCAATGGTGGCGGCGCTGAAGCCATCGACTGAGTCGTCGGCTACCAGCCAGCGATCGTCTACCGTGAAGCTGGTATCACCGCTCTGGGTCGCCTTGATCAGGGTGCCGCTGTCGTAGGCAAAGTTAGTGGCCCAGCTCACTGGAATCGTGATGTCCTGGTTGGTCGGGTTCTGGAACGTCGTGTAGGTCCGCATCAAAGACCGCTCGAACAGCTCCAGCGAAACCTCCTGCTGCACCACCAGACCCGACATCGTTACCGGGTCAGTTGTAATCTTGGGGTTGAAGGCAATCAGAAAACCGTTGGGCGGACCTTCATCAAAGCTCTGAACCACCGGATCTGTGTCGCCTGGACTACGCAGAAACAGCCCAGCTGAAATGGTGATCTCGGGAGAGGGAGTGAGCACCTGACCGTTGACAAACAGCGCCATGGCGTCAATCGCGCTGCTCAGGTTGGGACTGATCCCCATCCCGATGATACCAAAGCCTGAACCGCCTGACGTGCCGTTGACGCCGCCCGTAACCCCTAAACTGGCAGATGAGAAGAAAATTCCTCGCCGCCCTTCCTCTGGCTCAGGGCCAACTTTACCCCCAATCAACTCCAAGAGCTTGCCCGAGCTGACTCGTATGGTCGGCAGCACGGCTGAATACTGACTCAGCGCTTCTGGCACAAAGGGCAACTCTGCCACAGGACCCGTCTGCACCTCCAGCTCCCAGTTGCCGCCCAGAGCCGCACTGCCCGTCACACTCCGGCTTGCCCCTACCGCCGCGCCCGTCATCCGGCTAATCTTCTCGACAAACTCCTCGCCCGCGTCCCCTGCGGCTACTTCGCAGCCATACAGCAGAATCGAGCTGTCCTCAACCAAAGCTGATCCCCACTCGACCAACTGCGATTCATAGTCAGACAGAGTATCGAGGTCGAGGGTACTGTTGCCCAACTGCAATGTAGCGGGTGCGCCGTGGGAAACGATATGCAGACTGGCAACGGGGTGGCCTTCGCTGCGGTACTGGGCCAGGATATGGGTGATTTGCTCGATGCCATCCTGGTCAGGAGCGAGAATGAACAGATGACTATCAGACTGAGCAGCAGCAATCAAGCTCTGTAACTCATCTACACCTGCATCAATCAGAATCAGAGAACATGCTGCTTTGTATGTCATGGATCAATTATTTGGTTAGGATGATTCGAAGTTGAGATAACGGGATGTTGAATTAATCTGCGATAGATAGGCACAGTGGGACAGAATCAGGGGCGGCAGATCAAAGGTTGGTGAGTCAACAATTTGGATCGGACAACAATTGGATCGGACAACAATTAAGTCTGGTGCTACTGCGATTCTATTCAGTTAAGAACCTCTGCTCAGGCCGCCGAGGCTAGGCGGCGTTGAAGGCTGTTTGGCTGATCAGGCTACTCGATCGATGGGGCTAAATGTGGGTCAAGCTTTGTCTGAATGGACGAGTGGGTTGGTGGGCGCGTTAGTCGATGGGCGAGTGGGTCTAGAGGCTGGAGAAACGGCGGTTTGATAATAGTAGGGGGCGTTTCCCATGCGCTTTACTTATAAACAGCATAGAAATGCTCCTGACAATCACCTAGTTTGCAGAAAACTTGACCAATTGCTAAGTGGGACCCTGCGGTTTTTACGGAAAGTTAATTAAGGCCCAAGAATTTCGTACAGGACTGTAAATCTGTAGTAAAGCTCTGTACTAAGGGGGATGACATCGAGTAGGAAACTCCTTGTCGCCCACCGCAGTTCTGCCCTTCACGGTTGTCAGGCAATCTTCACAGAATTATTGTGTTAGTAGGCCAGATTTGCCGCCAGACCTCCGTACTCTTTCCGAGAGCCTCTCCGAGGTGGGCCGGTGGCGTGAGCGCCAGCGGACAAATCAGCAAAAGTTTTTACCTGCGGCTGAGGGAACCCGAATGTCCCATCCGATCTATCTACCGTTTACGGGCCAATGGCGCATGGCGATGGGCCTCCAGCCCCTGAAGCTTCAGGATTGGATTGAAATCGATCGGCAGTTTAGCGACCAGCTGCACCGCAAAGCCGCTCTGTTTCGCGACTACCCGGCAGAAGTGTTTGTCAGTTTGCCCAGCAGCAGCAGCGCCCAGCAGGAAGTTCTGGCTCTCCTGGTGCAGCACCTACTCGACTATTTCCCGGCCTGCTATCAGCAGCAGGACCACATCCTGCGGAATCTAATCACCGGGCACATCTGGAATTTACAGGACGTGGAGCAACCGCTGGCCCTGGCCAGCCAGCTCGTGCAGGAAGACCTCTGTGTGCTGCAACAGATTCCGCCAGTCGTGCAGCCAGATTTAGCAGAGTTCTCCAACTACTGTCTGACTGCGGCTTCAGTCTGTTTTCCGTCGCGCTGGAGCCTGCGCTCTAAGCTGGGGCAACCCGTTAGCCAGATCCATCAGCCCGTTCCCGACTACCCGGAAAAGCTGGCCCGTCCGGTCGATCGAGTATTTGCCCGTTTCCGACCCGACTACCCGGCCTACCGGTTTAACTGGTCGATTCTGGAAACCCCAGAGCTGTTTTTGCCCGCAGCCCTGCCCTACCGGGGTGAGCCAATTACTGCTGCAAACGCCGGAGAACTGCTCTGGTTGAGGGTGGAGCGCCAAACGCTGCGTCGTCTGCCCCAAACCCAGGCCATCCTGTTTACGATTCGTACCTACGTCAACCGTCTGGATCAGGTGGTGTCCAGTCCCGAACTGGCCCAGCAGCTAGCCGCCACGATCGAGCAGATTCCACCCGCGATGCAGACCTACAAAAGCCTGCTGCCGTTTCGCACAGCCCTGCTGGACTATCTGGCTGGTCAGGCTTCTGGTCAAGCTTCTGGTTATCCTGATCAAGCCCTCTAGGCTCAGCCCCCCTGAATCACAACCTCCTTTAGGTAGAGTTGACTGAGCCAACCAATCGGGGATCGGTATAGGCTTTGTCCAGTCGAATAGAGATCTTGCCAACCAATCTGATACATTCTTGACGAATACTTGAGAATTGTTGAAGAACATCAAGAGATCCCCAGTGGGCAAATCTGAGAATTTGCTTAAGAAAGGGGCCAGACCAATTGAACACCCCCCCCTAGGGCATTGTAAGCTAGGGCGGAGCGTTATCTACTTTGAACAGATTGATTTAGACTAGACCAGCATTACAGCGCCCCAGCCTGTTGTGGGCTGTGCCAGCCAATTTCCTACTTCAACTAGCAGCAAACCATTTAATAGCGCTGGTCGTATATCGGTCATCAGTCTCAGCCATTAATCAAGGTATGTCAGTCCGAGTCAGTCCACGTCTTTTGATCAGTGCTTGCACGAATTGTCAGGTTTAACTATGAACGCAATCTTCTCCACTTCGATGCTGCCTGAAGGCGGCTTCAGGTTCATGCCATTTCCGCTTCAGCCCTACCTGGCTCTGCATATCCCCGACGGGTTTCTCAGTCTACCCGTCAGTTTATTGACCTGGATTGTCGCAGTTGGATTGATCTTGATCTGCTTGAAACGGGTACAGCGGGACTACCAGGACCGGACAGTTCCCCTGATGGGCGTCTGCGCCGCCTTTATCTTCGCGGCCCAAATGATCAACTTCCCGATTCCAGGCGGCACCTCTGGACATCTACTGGGCGGCACATTGGCCGGGATCTTGCTTGGCCCCTGGGCCGGTTCGCTGGTGATGACGGTGGTGTTCATTGTCCAGGGCACCCTGTTCCAGGACGGCGGCCTCACGGTGCTGGGAGCCAATATCTTCAACATGGGCCTGATTGGCACGTTTGGCGGCTACTATTTCTACCGGGCGATTCGGGCGACGATTGGGTTCAACAGTTGGAAAGGCATGGCGATTGCTACGGCCATTGCGGCCTGGACCAGCGTGGTAGTAGCTTCCCTGATCTGCGCGTTTCAGCTGGCCCTGTCGGGCACCGTGCCGCTGCTGGTGGCTCTGACGGCCATGCTCGGTTGGCATGTGCTAATTGGCATCGGGGAAGCCCTGATCACCCTGGCCGCCATCAGCTACATCTGGCGCACCCGGCCTGACCTGCTCTATGACCCGCCTCAGCAGCGGATTTCCGCTCGGCCTCCCCTGGCCATGCGCTAGCATCACGCTCCCTCTCGCACTAGGAAAGGCTCTATGAATCGTTCCAGAAACAAGGCATTTGTGCTGACCGGTTTAGGCGTGGCGCTGCTGATTGCCATGCTGCTGTCTCCCTTTGCCAGCTCCAATCCAGACGGGCTGGACCGGGTTTCCCAGGATTTGAAATTTGACCACAAGGCAGCTAACAATGCCCCGGCCCACAAGCTGCCCTTCGCTACCGTCTTTGACGAATATGCCCTCAAGGGCGCGCCCAACGGTTTGGCGACACCGCTGGCGGGTTTGGTCGGTACGCTCATAACATTTGGTCTGGCCTGGGGGGCAGGCAAGCTGCTGATCAAACGGGAATCCGCTGCCGATTCGGAATAGGCAGGATTCTACAGCGGTTTTTATTTCAGTTAGCTAAAGCAGGGGGGGGCAGTGCCCCCACGCAGGGGCTACGCTCCTGCCCCCCGCTACCGTGGTTTATTGATCTGAAAATCGCTGTAAGTGGCTGGCAGCCCGAAAAGCAACTTTAGGTGAAGGTTCCCCATGCTGCTACATATCGGTGGATTTCAGCTCGACATTGACAGCGGGCTCACGACGCCTTGGCACCGGCTTGCCCCACCCACCCGCCTGCTCTGCGCCCTGCTGTTTGTATTTGCCACTTCCCTGACTCCGAACGGGCGCTGGCTGACCTGGGCGATCTACGGGCTGGGATTGGGGATCGTGATTCTGCTCAGTCGCGTCAATCTGGTCGTTTTGCTACAGCGGGTGGCAGTAGAATCGGCCTTCATTGGAGTGGTGCTGCTGGGCACGTTGTTTCGAGATGGCGGTGAGGTGCTGTGGCGCTGGGGCTGGCTGCGAATCACGACCGTTGGCCTGACGGTTTTGGGCAGCGTCAGCCTCAAGGCGCTGCTCTGTCTGCTGATGCTGAACCTGCTGGTGCTGACGACTTCGATCCCCGATCTGCTCAGCGCCATGGTGGCCCTGCGGGTGAGTCCGCTGCTGGTGGCGATTTTCGCCTCGATGTATCGCTATATCGCCGTGCTGATCGACGAATTTAACACCATGCGCCGGGCAGCAGCTTCGCGCAACCTGGTGGGCAGCAATCGCTATCAGCGCCTCGTTGTCGGCAATATGATCGGCGCGCTGTTTATTCGCACCTACGAGCGCGGCGAGCGGATTCACCAGGCCATGCTGTCCCGAGGCTATAGCGGCATTCCCCCGGCTGTCAAGCTAACCCGAGGCAGCTACCGCGACTGGGTGGCGCTGACGCTGACGCTGACGCTGGGGCTGCTGGGGCAGATGATTTACCTGACAGGTTTATCCAGCGGCTTCTCAAACTTGTTAGCCTAGCTATACTTAATATTTAACAGCTTTTAATTTAACTTTCGCTCCACTGTTCCCACTGGCCGCGTGAATGCATCACAATCCAATCTCGATTGAACAGCTCAGCTATATCTACCCAGATGGCACCCAGGCTCTCAAAGACATCAACCTCTCGATTCGAGCCACCGAACGGGTAGCGCTGGTCGGGGCCAATGGCTCGGGCAAGTCCACCCTGCTGCTGCATCTCAACGGCATTTTACAGCCCCAGACCGGTACCGTCACGGTGGGTGAGGCTCGGGTAGAATCACGCAACCTCAAGCAGATTCGCAACTTTGTCGGGCTGGTGTTCCAAAACCCCGACGACCAGCTGTTTATGCCCACCGTTTGGGAAGATGTCCAGTTTGGTCCCCTGAATCAGAAGATTCGGGTTGATGACCTGAACCACCACTGTCGTCACTGCCTCTGGGCAGTGGGGCTGGACCCAGACCACTACGGGTCGCGCAATCCTACCAACCTGTCTGGCGGTGAGAAGAAACGGGTGGCGATTGCGGGCGTTCTGGCGATGCAGCCCCAGGTGCTGGTGTTTGACGAGCCCTCGGCCCAGCTTGATCCCCGCTCCCGGCGACAGCTGATCGATCTGCTGCATACCCTGCCCCAGACCCAGCTGATTGCTACCCACGACCTCGATCTGGCCCTGGACCTCTGTGACCGCACGGTGGTGCTGAACCGGGGCCAAATCGTTCGAGACGGCCCCACGGTCGAAGTCCTGAGCGATCCCAGCTTTCTGGACAGTCATCACCTCGAATCGCCGCTCAGCTACAGCCGTCCCTATTGCCAGATCGACCACCGCCCAGCTCCGCTGATGGCCGCTGAATTTAGATAATTGCTAACGATCTGACAGCCAGGGCGCTACAGACGTTACCTGCTGATGCACAAACTCAACCCAGGCCCGCAGCTTGGGCGAAAGATGGCGGTCGCTGGGGTAGACCAGATACAGCTCTCGCTCGGCCAAATGCCAGTCGCAGAGTAATCTTACCAGCGTTCCCGCCCGAATCTCCTCAATCACTAACGGACTGGGAACAAACCCAATCCCGCTTCCGGCCACCAGCAGTTGCTTGATGAATAGAAAATCGTTGGCCCGAATCTGATTCGCAGCCTTCACTTCCGCGATCTCTCGACCGCGTTTCAAGCTCCAGGGAATGATTTCCAAGAAGTTATCCGAAACGATATTTAAGCAGAGATGGTGGGCCAGATCCTGAGGATGGTTGGGCAGGGCATGGGACTCAAGGTAGGCCGGACTGGCGCAGATCCAGTAGGGCACTGCCCCTAGCCGATGGCTCACCAGCGCGGCATCGGCCCCGCCTGACCGAATCGCAGCATCGACGCCCTGGGCCACCAGATCGACATATTGATTGGTCAACAGCACCTCGACCTTGATTTGGGGATATTGGCGCAGGAATTCGGCGACCCAGCGGTCGAGAATCGTGATGCCAAACAGCACGGAGGCTGAGAGCCGCAGAGTGCCAGAGGGAGCGGCCTGCATTTCCGCAACGGCCAGATGGGCCGCCTCCAGATCTTCCAGCACCCGCACACAGCGGTCGAAGTAGAGCCGCCCCACTTCGGTCAAGTTGACCCGGCGCGTCGTGCGCTGGAGCAGCCGCACCCCCAGACTGGCTTCTAGCTGGGCAATTTTGCGGCTAATTGTCGCCTTGGGAATATCAAGCGCCCGAGCCGCCCCGACGAAGCTGCCGCTCTGAACAACTTTGACAAAGATCGCGACTTCATTCAGATCGGTGAGCAGCGCCATAAATTGTTCCATGAGTGAGACAATCTGTCTCAATTTTACTGGCTAGTCAGCTGTTGGAATAGTTGATAGAGTGACATCAGCAGCAAAATCAACGGCTAGTCAGCAGCTAGCTGTGTGAGTTGTTTATCAAACGGCTACAGTTCTTAGAACGTTAGAGAGAATCATGGAAAACACCACTCAGGTCTATCGCTTTCACCAGTACGGCGACCCGGATGTTCTGAAACTGGAGGCAATTCCCCTCAGCCAACCGCGCTCTACCGAAGTCCTGGTTAGGGTAGAGGCCATGAGCCTGAATCGGGCCGATCTGCTCTGGATGGCCAATGCCTACATCGAGACGCCCCAGTTGCCCTCGCGGCTCGGCTACGAAATTGCAGGTGTCGTTGAGGCGGTGGGTGAAGAGGTCGCTGAATTTCAGGTGGGCGATCGGGTCAGCTCGATTCCGGCCTTCTCGATCAGCGACTATGCCAACTTTGGCGAAACGGCGATTTTACCAGAGCGGGGTCTCATGAAAACGCCAGCGCCCCTGTCTGCCGCCCAGGGTGCCAGTTTTGCTTTCTCCTACTTCACGGGCTATTTTGCCCTGCTGGAACTGGGCAAATTGCAGCCCTACCAGACCGTCCTGATCACCGCTGCCACCAGCACCACCGGACTGGCCGCCATCGCTATCGCCAAGAAAATCGGAGCCAGGGTGATCGCGACGACCCGCACCAGCAAAAAGCGGGAGACTCTGCTTGCCGCCGGGGCCGATGCCGTGATCGCGACGGAAGAGGAAGATCTGGTCAGCCAGGTGATGGCCCTGACCGACGGCCAGGGAGCCGATGTGATCTACGACGCCGTGGCGGGTGCGCTGGGCGAAAAGCTGGCCCAGGCCGTCAAGATCCAGGGCCATTGGATTGTTTACGGAGCGCTGGATTTCGAGAATCTGGGTTCTTTCCCCTGGATGACTGCCTTTATCCGCACGTTTCACTTCCACGTCTACAAAGTCTTCGACTTCACGGGCAATCACCATCTCGGTCTGCCGCCGGACGAGGCAGCCTTCAACCGCGCTAAGCACTTCATCGCAGCAGGTCTGGCCGATGGCTCCTTCCCAATCACGATCGACCGCGAGTTTCCCGGCCTGGAAGCCCTGCCGGACGCGATGCGCTA
>JBJTUI010000037.1:0-3514 GCA_046080625.1 Elainella sp.
AGCTGCAACATTTCTTCTAGTGGGATGTTCTGCTGCAAATAGGCGGGCTGACTGGGGTTGTAGGGAGCCTGGACCCGGTCGATTTTGAGAATTTTGGCGGCGGCAGGCAGCATCGGCACGTCGGGGTCATAGGCCGTGGGCCGCACCAGTGAGCTGGAAAAGCCCTTGAAAACGGTGATTTCGTCTGGCTCGCCGTCAATCTCGGCGGCAACCAGTAGCACCTCCTGGGGGCGTTTGAGCGTGTACTGTTCGAGTCGATAGCCGATAGATTTCATAGAACTCAGGAGAAGGAACTCAGGAGAAAATTTCAGCAGCGGGGCTTAATTAAACTGAAGCTGGCAGCAGGGATTCTGGGGCCAGCCCGGAATTGAATTGGAGCCGAATTTAGGGGGGCGGGCAGGTGTCCCAAAAATCGAAAGTAGCGCTAGGCTTAAACGTGCAAGCTAGCCAATTCCCCGACTTAGCCCAAGTTAGGTGGCTAGTTGATCACTAATCATCACAGTGATACTGAGATCCAGAGCCTTCTGGGTCTCTTTTTTAGTCGATTTGGGTCAATTGGGTTACCAAAAATCTTTGGGCATGGGGCAGATCTAAAGCAGCCGTTCCACTCTACAATCAGCTTCATCGTCCAATCAACAAAGTCCAATCAATATAAGACTGGCCAGCAAACTCCGATTATCCGATTAACGGAGGCTCGGCCCAGACCGAATCGCCCGCAGTTTCTCGGCTGCCGATGTCAGGCATTTCTCACCCATGAAGTTTAGCGACCTGCTGCTGCAGCTAAATATTTCAGACCGCCATAGTTTGCTCGTCGATCCAGCCTGCGACCCCGAACTGGAGGGGCTGGCTGCGATTGAGGACGCCCCGCCCGGCAGCCTCAGCTATATCGAAGGGCAGAAATTTGCCAGCCAGATTCACACCACCGGGGCCAGCGCCGTGATTTTGCCGCCAGACAGTCGGTTGCAGGATCAGGCCAGCGCTCGCCAGATCGCCTGGATCAGCTCGCCCGAGCCCAAGCTGCTGTTTGCCAGGGCAGTGCATTACTTCTACCAGCCGTTTCGCCCCCAGCCCGGCGTTCACCCGACGGCCATCATCGATCCAACCGCTGAGCTTGGGGCAGGCGTTGCGATTGGAGCCTATGCCGTGATTCGGGCCGGGGTAAAGCTGGCCGAGCAGGTCTGTGTCCATCCCCAGGTGGTGATTTACCCGGATGTCGAAATTGGGGCGCGCACCGTATTGCATGCAGGGGCGGTAATCCACGAGCGCAGCCAGATTGGGGCAGACTGTGTGATCCACAGCGGCGCGGTGATTGGGGCAGAAGGGTTTGGGTTTGTGCCTGCTGCCGAGGGCTGGGTGAAGCTGGAGCAATCGGGGGTCACGGTGTTGGAAGACCGGGTGGAGGTGGGCTGCAACGCTACGGTGGATCGCCCGGCGGTGGGCGAAACCCGGATCGGCTACAACTCGAAGCTAGACAACCTGGTGCATGTCGGCCACAACTGCCAGATCGGCCCCAACTGCATTCTGGCGGCCCAGGTGGGCATGGCGGGCGGCGGCAAAACCGGCAGCTGGGTGATTCTGGGTGGGCAGGCAGGCGTGGCAAACCAAACCGAAATCGGCGACCGGGTGCAGGCGGGAGCCAAGGCAGGGCTGCACGGCACGATTGCACCCGGCAGTATTGTGATGGGCAGTCCGGCCAGCCCCTACAAAACCTTCTTGAAGGCTTCGGCAGTCTACAACCGCCTGCCCGAAATGCACCAGACCCTGCGCCAGCTTCAGCAGCAGGTGGCCGAACTCCAGCAGCAGATCCAGGCGTTGCAAACCATAGCGAGTAGCGAAGATGAAATTTAGCGAACTGGTGACTAAACTCCAGGCTCCCACCTTTGATCTAGCCGCCGACCCGGAGATTTTAGGCCTCAGCCCGATCGAAGCCGCCCAGCCCCAGACGCTCAGCTACATCGAAGGGACCAAATTTGCGGCCAGAATTACCACCACCACCGCCAGTGCCCTGGTGCTGCCCCAGGATGGGGAGCTACAGGCCCAAGCCACGGCCCAGGGATTGGCCTGGGTGGCCGATGCCCAGCCGCGCAAGCTATTTGCCCAAGCGCTGGCTCTGTTCTATCAACCGTTTCGGCTGTCGGTTGGCGTTCATCCCACGGCGGTAATCGACCCGTCAGTGCAGCTGGGGCAGGCGGTGGCAGTTGGAGCTAATGTGGTGATCCAGGCGGGCGTTGTGCTGGGTGACGGGGTTTGCATTCACCCCAACGTTGTGATTTATCCCGAGGTGCAGATCGGTCCCGACACGGTGCTGCATGCCAACTGCACGATCCACGAGCGCAGCCAGATTGGGGCAGACTGCGTGATCCACAGCGGCGCGGTGATTGGGGCAGAAGGGTTTGGATTTGTGCCGGTGGCGGAAGGCTGGCTGAGGATGGAGCAATCGGGCTACGTTGTGCTGCAAGACGGGGTAGAAGTAGGCTGCAACTCGACAATCGACCGTCCGGCCCTGGGCACTACCCAAATTGGCCGCAATACCAAAATCGACAACCTGGTGCATATCGGCCACGGCTGTCAGGTGGGCGAAAACTGCATCATGGCCGGGCAGGTGGGGCTGTCGGGTGCGGTGCAGGTGGGCCACCGGGTAATTATGGCCGGGCAGGTGGGCATCGTCGATCACGTCAAAATTGGCGATGGGGCGATTGCGTCGGCCAAGGCGGGCGTCCACAGCGATGTCGAGGCAGGCACAATCGTCACGGGCGTTCCGGCAATTCCCCACAAGCTGTTTATCAAGGCCACGGCGGTGTTCAACCGCCTGCCGGAAATGTACCAAACCCTGCGCCAGGTGCAAAAACAGCTCGGCCTGGAGCGCAAGTAAGCTGGTTGGCTAAAACTGGTTGGTTAGAACTGGTCGGCTAGAATAAAACCAAACCGCTGAGGTGGCTTCGATGACCAGCATACAGCCGACTCTGAATCCAGAAGACCAGCGCGTTGTGTTGCCGAGCGTCACCTGGCAGCAGTACGAAACGCTGCTGGCTACCCTGGGCGACTATCCGGGACTGCGGCTGATCTACCTTGAAGGCACCCTCGAACTCCTAATGCCGTCACCTGAACATGAGATGCTCAAAAAGGTGATTGCTCGACTGCTGGAGCGCTACGCCGAAGCGGCTGACATTCCGCTGCATGGCTACGGCTCAACTACTTTTCGCCGAGAAGCTAAGGCAAGCGGGCTAGAGCCAGACGAGTGCTACTGCGTCGAAACTCTGAAAGAGCTGCCAGATCTAGCGATTGAGGTGAATTTGACTAGTGGCGGAATCGACAAGCTGCGGATATATCAAGGGCTAGGTGTTCCAGAAGTCCTGATTTGGCAGAACGACAGCCTCACCCTCTACGATCTGCGCTCGGCTGATTGCTTTGAACGGTCGCGCAGCCAATTTTTCCCAGATCTGGATCTGCAAGTTTTGGCGCAATATATCTGGCCGCAGGCCCAGCCCCAGGCGATCAAAGCCTTTCTTCAGGC
>JBJTUI010000038.1:0-6715 GCA_046080625.1 Elainella sp.
ACGGGTGTTAAGTTGACTCAAACCGAGATGACTGACTTAGAGCAGCAGTTTCAACGTCTACCAGGACTCGAAAAATGGTTCGTCGAAATCCCTGTGAGTAGCGCCTAATGATTGGATGACTTTTTCCTTGCACTGCTCTAAAACGATCCAGGACGGCATGGGCTCTACCCTGGGCTATATTGCGATTGTGATTGGGCTGGGGGCGATGTTTGGCGAGCTGCTGCAAGTCTCGGGCGGGGCAGAACAGATTGCCAATACGCTGGTGCGCAAGTTTGGCGAGGTAAATGCCCAGTGGGCCTTGGGTCTGGCCGGATTAGCGATCGCTACGCCCGTGTTTTTTGATGTCGGGCTGATCATCTGCATCCCGCTGGTCTATAGTCTGGGCCGCCGCACCAAGCGCTCGCTGCTCTACTACGCGATTCCGCTGGTGGCCGGTCTGGCCGTGGGCCATAGCTTTGTGCCGCCTACCCCTGGTCCCGTGGCTGTGGCCTCGCTGCTGGGAGCCGATCTGGGTTGGGTGATTTTGTTTGGCCTCGTGGCGGGGATTCCGGCTCTGGCCGTCGGCGGCGTGCTGTTCGGTAAATATATCGGCAAACGGATTCACGTCAACGTTCCGGCTGAAGTAGAGCAAACATTGGCAGAATCGCTAGCAGCAACCAGCAAAGACGAGCTGGGGCGGCATCCGGGCGAAGCCAAAGAACTGCCCAGTTTCGGCATGGTGATTACAATCATCGTGATTCCGCTGGTGCTGATTTTGCTGAACACGGTGCTGGGCGTAACGCTGCCCGAGGGCAACTCGGTGCGGATCTGGATGGGCTTCATTGGCCACCCGTTTGTCGCCCTGACGATTGCCACGCTGCTGTCGTTTTACTTTTTGGGCACCCTGCGCGGCTATTCCCTGGGCGATATCCAGCGGATCACCACCAAAGCGTTTGAGCCGGTGGGGCTGATCATCCTGGTGACGGGGGCGGGCGGAGTATTTGGTAAAGTGCTGGTGGCGACGGGCGTGGGCAAGGCGCTGGCCGAAACTATGGCTGCGACTAATCTGCCGTTGATTCTGCTGGCCTTTCTGATCGCGGTGGCGGTGCGGGTGAGCCAGGGTTCGGCTACAGTGTCGATGGTGACGGCAGCCGGTTTGATTGCTCCGGCGATCCAGGCCGGAAATTTCTCGGCTCCGATGGTGGGGGCGACTACAATCGCGATTGCCTCGGGGGCGACGGTGCTGTCCCATGTCAACGACTCGGGCTTCTGGCTAGTTGGTCGATTTCTGGGCATGAGCGAGAAAGACACCCTGCGCTCCTGGACCGTGATGGAAACCATTGTCGGTCTGGTGGGGTTTGCGGTTGTGTTTGTCCTGAGCTTCTTCCTCTAGGTGCCTAGGTGCGGGGGCTTTGCTTCCACGCAGGAGCGCCCCCATACCAGTAAAACAGGATTGCTATAGATAGCTTTAACGGGTGATTTTATCCTATGGCTGAGCCGCGCTACATGATTGGGACCGATATCGGTACGACCGGCACCAAGTCGGTATTGTTTACCCCCAGCGGCACCGTTGTCGCCAAGGCGCTGGTGGAATACCCGCTGCTCAGCCCCACCCCGGCCACCGCTGTTCAAGACCCGGAGCAGATTTTCGCGGCGGTGGTAGAAACCGTGCAGCAGGTGGCGACCCAGGTGGAGCCCCACCAAATTCTGGGTCTAGCCTTCAGCAGCGCCATGCATAGCCTGATTGCCGTAGCGGCGAACGACAGCCTGCTCACCCCCAGCATTACCTGGGCCGACAACCGCAGCGCCACCTGGGCCGAAAAAATTAAGCGCGACGCCCCAGAGCTGTATCACCGTACCGGCACCCCAATCCACCCAATGTCGCCGCTGGTGAAGCTGGTCTGGCTGCGGCAGGAGCAGCCGGAAATTTTCCAGCAGGCGGCCAGATTCATTTCGATCAAGGAATACGTCTGCTATCGGCTGTTTGGCCGCTATGTCGTCGATCACTCGATCGCCTCGGCCACGGGACTGCTCAATCTGTCGCGGCTCGACTGGGACGATGGGGCGCTTGAGCTGGCGGGCGTTCATCCTGACCAGCTTTCGGAGCTGGTGCCCACTACCGAGGTGCTGACCGGCATGGCCCCGGAGTTAGCCCGCCAGATCGGTCTACGCTCTCAAACGCCTGTGGTGATCGGAGCCAGCGACGGGGTGCTGTCTAATCTGGGGGTGGGAGCGGTTGCGCCGGGGGTCGTGGCGGCTACGATTGGCACCAGTGGCGCAATCCGGGCAGTAGTCGATCGGCCCGTGACCGACCCGCAGGCCCGCCTGTTCTGTTACGCTCTGACCGCATCCCAGTGGGTAGTGGGTGGCCCGGTCAACAACGGCGGCATTGCCCTGCGCTGGATGCGCGATCAGCTGGGCGAAACGGAGATCCAGACAGCCAAACAACGGGGCCAAGACCCCTACGATCTGCTGATCGATCTGGCCGCAACCGTGCCCGCCGGGTCGGACGGCCTGCTGTTTCATCCCTACCTGCTGGGCGAACGCTCGCCCCTCTGGGACGCTAACGCTCGCGGCTCGTTTTTTGGGCTGAGCCTCAGCCACACCAGAGCCCATCTGGTTCGAGCCGTGCTGGAAGGGATTTTGCTCAACATGCAGATCGTGCTGCAAGCCCTCCAGGACTTCACGGGCGAAACCCGACAAATTCAGGCCACGGGCGGTTTTGCCCGCTCCCGCTTCTGGCGACAGATGATGGCCGATGTTTTCAACCAGCCGATCACGATTCCGGAGCAATACGAAAGCTCCTGTCTGGGCGCGGCAATTTTGGGGCTCTATGCCCTGAAGCAGATCGACAGTCTCCAGGTCGAACCCCAGATGATCGGCAGCACCCACCAGCACCAGCCCGTGGTGGAGCAGGCAGCGATCTACCAGAAAATCCTGCCCCTCTATGGGCGGCTGCTCGATCGGTTCCAGGCCGAGTATGGAGCGATTGCTGCGCTCCAGGCCGAACTCAAGAAGCTCACAGAGCCCTAAAGCTCCTAAAACAGGAAATAGCGCTGGGCCATCGGCAGCTGGGTGGCCGGTTCGCAGGTGAGCAGTTCGCCGTCGGCCCGGACTTCGTAGGTCTCAGGATCGACTTCCATCCGGGGCAGGGCGTCATTCAGCTTCAGATCGCGCTTGCTGAGCTGGCGAATCCCGGAAACCGCCACGGCAGTTTTCTGGAGCTTCAGCCGGTTGGGGATCTCCTGCTCCAGGGCGGTCTGGGAGAGGAAGGTGAGGCTGGTGCTGTGCAGCGCTCCGCCAAAGCTGGCAAACATAGGCCGCATATGGACCGGCTGGGGGGTAGGAATGCTGGCGTTGGCATCGCCCATCTGGGCCCAAGCGATCAGGCCGCCCTTCAGGACCAGTTCCGGCTTGACGCCAAAAAAGGCCGGACGCCAGAGGCAGAGGTCGGCCAGTTTGCCAACTTCCACCGAGCCGACATAGCTGGCGATCCCGTGGGTGATGGCCGGGTTGATCGTGTATTTCGCGACGTAGCGCTTGGCGCGGCTGTTGTCGTTCCGCTCGCTATCCTCAGGCAATATCCCCCGCTGTTCCTTCATTTTGTGGGCCGTCTGCCAGGTGCGCAGAATCACCTCACCAATTCGGCCCATGGCCTGGGAGTCGGAGGACAGCATGCTAAACGCCCCCAGATCGTGCAGGATATCTTCTGCGGCGATCGTTTCTCGGCGAATGCGCGACTCGGCAAAGGCCACGTCTTCCGGGATGCCCCGATCCAGGTGATGACAAACCATCAGCATGTCCAGGTGTTCTTCCAGCGTGTTCACCGTGTAGGGCCGGGTGGGGTTGGTGGAAGAGGGCAGCACGTTGGCCTCGCCGCAAACTTTGATGATATCCGGGGCATGGCCGCCGCCCGCCCCCTCCGTGTGGTAGGTGTGAATCACTCGATTTTTGAAGGCGGCAATCGTGTCTTCCACAAATCCGGCTTCGTTCAGCGTGTCGGTGTGGATCGCCACCTGCACGTCGTAGTCATCGGCCACCGAGAGGCAGGTATCGATTGCGGCAGGGGTGGTACCCCAGTCTTCGTGCAGCTTCAGGCCAATCGCGCCGGCCTCGATCTGTTCCACCAAGCCTTGGGGCTGGGCGGCGTTGCCCTTGCCCAAAAAGCCCAGATTCATCGGGAAGGCGTCGGCAGCTTGCAGCATCCGGTAGAGGTTCCATGGGCCGGGGGTGCAGGTGGTAGCGTTGGTGCCTGCGGCAGGGCCAGTGCCACCGCCAATCATCGTGGTAACGCCAGAGGCGATCGCGACTTCGATCTGCTGGGGACAGATGAAGTGAATGTGGGTGTCGATGCCGCCCGCCGTCAGAATCATGCCTTCCCCAGCAATTACCTCCGTGCCGGGACCGATCACGATCGTTACCTGGTCCTGGATGTAGGGGTTGCCCGCTTTGCCAATCGCGTGAATCTTGCCGTCCTTGATGCCGATATCGGCCTTGACCACGCCCCACCAGTCCAGAATCAGGGCGTTGGTGATCACCGCATCCACTGCACCCGCTGCGTTTGAAATCGGCGACTGGCCCATGCCGTCTCGAATCACCTTGCCGCCGCCAAACTTGACCTCATCGCCGTAGGTGGTATAGTCCTGCTCCACCTCAATGATTAGGTTGGTATCAGCAAGCCTGAGCCGGTCGCCCACCGTCGGGCCAAAGGTGTCGGCATAGGCGCGGCGATTCATGCGGTAGCTCATCGGATTTTCCTCTCGACAAATCGGCGATCACTCTATGCAGTATAGGGCGATTTTTCGATTGCAGAAGCCTGAAAATCTCGTGAAAATCTACCGTCCGAGCCCGGCCCTAGCCCTGGTTGAGCCAGCGCTGATAATAAGCCTGGAGTTCCGGATCGTCAAACACCAGCCGCAGCTTTGCCTTGGCCAACTGGGGCCGCTGGGCTAACTGGGCCAAAAACTGCTGGGTCGAGGCCAGTGTTGCTGCCTGGGTAGAGCCATTCTGGGCCAGATCAAGATGCTGCACCGCAGGTTCCACCTGGATTGGCTCGGGCGATTGGCCCAACGCCTGGCTGGACGTCTGGTTGAATGTCTGGCTAGCTATCGCACCCGAAACTTGCCCCAAATCAATCGTGGCCAGCTGTTTGCGTTCCGGGCTGATTTGCTCAACTACCAGCCGTTCTCGCCGCACCGGCACCTGAATCATCTGGGTATCTACCACCTTATGCACCACCACTTCACCAACCTTGCGCCGATGCCGTTCTACCCGCAGCCGCTCTTCCAGTAGCCGGATCGTTTCACCATCGTCCATGACACTATCGTCCGTGACGCGCCCTCTAGTACGAGCCATTGCAGCGGCGGGTGTTGGTGTCTCGGGAACTGCCCTCCCCAAGGCCGCACCAACAGGCCGGGCTTCTGGCGGGGCAGAACGACTGCGCTCTGGGCTATCCTGATGAACGCTCCGCTGGTCAGCGCTGCGATCTAAGCTTTGACAGGCTGGCTGACCGGCTGGAGGCTGTTGCGCTGAGGGCTGCTGCGCTGGGGGCAAATGAGAGGGCACAACAGCGCGGTGAGCGGCTTCGGGCTGATGCGAATTGTGGCCATTGGTCTGGGACACCTGGGCTGATGCGGATGAACTCAGCAGGCGAAGCGTTCGCTGTTGGGGCTGGAGCTGGTATTCGCCCAGCGGCACAACGATCCATTCAGGCGACAGCCAAGGGCCGGTTTCAACATGCAGCGACACAGATTGCTGTTCGTCAACCAAGGCATTGAGCACCTTACCCACCTGCTGCTGTTGATCGGTCACTACCTTGAACCGATGAATATTGACATCGCCAAATTTGTTTTTGTAGAGCGGTTCATCGCTCTCTAATTTCCAGTACTGCATAGCGGCACAGAGATAACGGCGAGATGGACTATCTTGAACTAGACAAAATGCGGTAAAAGAAAATTTTAATTGAACGCATCTTGCTAAATCGAGGATATTAAATTGGAAATTGCTAAATTGAGGGAGCGAGGGCTCAGGCCGAACCCCCGCTCTGTGGGCTAATCAGATAGCCATCAACTAGCTATCAACATGGCAACTTCAGGAGTGCAGGGGCAGTGCCGATTTGCAGAGTTTGCAGTCCTTCAAGTCGCCAGTTAAACAAACAAGAATTTTGAGATCAGCAGCTGAGTAGAATTTCTGTTTAAAGGACTGTAGGTTTGGGCCAAGGCCCGAAGGCCAAATCTGGGAACCAAATTTTTGAGAGCCAAACTCTCTACAGTGCAAACAGGACACAGGCCACCGAACTACTAACTCATTCTGGGCCGAGGCTTAAACAGCGCTGCTGTTGCCCACACCCAATATTAGTTGCCTACTACTCGCGCACAATCGGGTTGCCTTGTTGGTCAACGTCCAGCCGTTCCCGCCGCACGGTTTCATCGGCCTCAACGGTTTCGCGGTCGATCTCTTTGCGAACCCGCACTTCTTCCCGCAGCACGGTTTCCTTGCGGATTTCAGGCGTCTCTTCGTAGACTTCTACCCGCACGACCTCACCTTCCTGAAAGGCATCTGCACCTGCCGCCACGGTAGCATCGGTGGGAGCCACCCGTTCGATCACGACCCGCTCTTTCTCTACCGGAATCGAGACATGCTGGGTTTCGGTTTCGACCCGCTTGCCAACCACCACATCACCCGTTTTCTGGCGGGATTTGCCAGCAATCAGGTTTTCCTCATACAGCCGCAGGGT
>JBJTUI010000039.1:0-7661 GCA_046080625.1 Elainella sp.
GTCAAAGGTGAACTTCCAGCGGCCATTCAGCGACAGCCACTGGTCACGCTGGAGCTGGGGGCGAGGATAGGAGATATCAGACAAATGGGTGGTGTCGGGGGGCTCAAGGCTACAGATTTCCTGGTCCTCGAGGCATTTACCAAAGTTTTTCATGGGAAAGTTTGGCGTCGTGAGCTTCAGAGACGGTGCCCTCCTAGCCTAGGAGATTTTGGCGCTCTTCTCAATGTATTTCGTCAACTTTTCTATGATATCTCTTGACTTTCTAGCAGGCTAAGAGAGATCACTCCGAATCGGGTGTTGAAACCGCTACCTGATCCGAACCGGCGTTGCAACCGGGATGGCGAAGTTTTGTCTACAATCTCTACTCGCCAGGCTTGCTTAACTAATTGCTCAGAATTTCGCAGCTATTCCCCAGAAAATAGCTGCTTTTAGCGTAAATAAGGTGCTAGAGCCGTTTGAATGTATTTCTAGCTCGCTTTCTAAACTGCTTTCGATTTTTAACCTGTCCTGTATTTTTAGATACCTAAAGCCTTAACAAATTTGTGAAGTGAGGCTGCAGCTAAGCTTACCTGTCTTCTTAACAATTCGGACGATATAAAGCTAACCTGAGTGCACGCCTGCTGTATCTGAAAGCTTCACGTGACCAGTTCTGGCTTCTAATCCAACCCTTCAACCCAGCTATCTGATTTTTTTACAAATTGTTCTACTTTCCCCCTGACTGCATCTACCAAAAGCCACAATTGAATCTGTACTCAGACCCATTCCTTGGCCGCACAGATGGGAGCTAGCTGCGCCTCTGGATAAGGCATGTCCCGCTGCCAATGTCGATTCATGGATTGGAAGCAGCAGTTCTGGATTCGGCAGGGCTGCTGAGCGGTTTTATAGAACTATTTTGTAATTGTGAAAGGCAAGATGAATCAGAAAGAGATTTGGGGCTGGCCCCAGCAGGTCACAACAGAAGCCCAAACCGAAGTTCAAACCGAAGCCCCGATTGTGGGACAAAACGGCGTCAGTTGGAGCGCTACAGCCCTGGACGAACTGGCTGAAACCCTGCGACGCGACGGTATTTGTGTGATTCCCAATCTATTCCCGCAGGCGGTGATTGCCCGCTGGAAAGCGGCTTTTGATCAGCTGTTTCAGCAGCGCCAGTCCCAATCAGGCGGCTTGGCACCGCGCGAGCAGGCCCGCTACTACCTCACCCTGCCCTGGACCGAGCCGTTTGCCGATCGGGACATCTTTGCCAACCCGGTGATTCTGGCCGTGCTGAACCGGGTGTTTGCCCAGGAGTACCGGCTGGTGCAGCTGGGGGCTGATATTCCGCTGCAAGGCTCGACCTACCAGGAAACCCACCGCGACTTTCGGCCCCTGTTCACCGACGAGATCGTCACACCCCTCTACGCGCTGGCGGTCAATTTTCCGCTGGTAGAAGTCACTGAGGAGAACGGCCCCTTCCAGATGGCCCGTGGCACTCACCTGCTGCCGCGCGAAGTCGGGCTGGCTAAAGTCGAGAAGGGCGAAATTCCGCTAGAGTCTTTCTATTTGCAGCCGGGTGATGTGATGATTCGCTCGCCGCTGGCCCTGCACCGGGGTTCACCCAACCGTACCGCCCAGCCCCGGCCAATGGTGGTGATGGGCTATGTGATGCACTGGCTGCACACCGCCCACCTCGATCTGACCATTCCTCGGGCTTGCTACAACAGTCTACCTGAGCCGATTCAGCAAATGCTGCGCTGTCAGGTCGTGGATCAATTGGCCGAGCGGGCAGAAACCTACGTCAATTTCAAGTATTAGCCTCCAGATTGAGTAGATGGCCAGAATTATCCCTGGAATAGTGGGGTGTGGGGCTGTGCCCCACACAGGGGGCTTTCCCCCTGCACCCCCTAAATGATCCTGGGTTTAATTCAGGCGAGCTACTGATTAGCCACTTATTAGCCTCAGTATCACCTTGGTTCGCGCAATTTATCCTATGGGCATTCTCCAACCGGTTTACGACGGTTATTTCGCCGACCCCTTTGCCTGGCAGCACGACGACATCTACTACGCCATTGGCACGGGATCCAGTGAAGCAGCAGGATCGCCCCAGCCGCTGGTATTTCCGCTGCTGATTTCTCAGGATTTCCAGACCTGGACTTTTGCGGGACATGCGCTGCGCCGCCCCGACCCGGCTTTTGGCGATAGCTACTGGGCTCCCGAAATCGCCTACCGGGAAGGCCGATTCTACCTCTACTACTCAGTGGGCCATGAAGATAAGCATCACCAGATCAGGGTGGCGGTGAGCGAGCAGCCGCTCGGTCCCTATGAGGATCAGGCCCAGTTGCTCTGCCCCGACCCCTATCCGTTTGCGATTGACCCCCACCCGTTTCAGGATGAGGACGGCCAGTGGTATTTGTTTTACGCCTGTGATTTTCTGGATAGTGATACCAGTAATCAGGGTGCCAGAGTCGGGACAGGGCTGATGGTAGATCGGCTCGTGACCATGACCCAACTGGCCGGAACTCCGCAAGTCGTGCTGCGGGCCAGATCGGACTGGCAGCGGTTTCTGGCCGACCGACCGATGTATGGGGGCATCTACGACTGGCATACCCTGGAAGGTGCTTGCGTTCAGAAACATCAGGGCCGCTATTACTGCTTTTACAGCGGCGGGCGCTGGGAGACGGAAAACTACGGCGTTGACTACGGGGTTGCAGATGCGGCTATGGGTCCCTACTCGGATGCGGGCAACGGGGCGGGTGCGCGGGTGCTGCGGTCGATTCCGGGCCAGCTGATCGGGCCGGGACACAACTCAATCGTGCTGGGGCCAGACCAGCAAACGGAATACCTGGTTTACCATGCCTGGAACTCGGCGGGTACAAAGCGGCAAATCTATGTCAGTCCGTTGACCTGGACGCCCGACGGTCCTCGCTGCTATCCCACCAGATAATGCAGCTTTAGTTAGATGGGATAAATCTGGACTTCCTGTTAGCTTACAGGTAGCTGAATAGCCAGTCCTAAACCCAAATTCGTCAACCAGAGGCACCTGTCATGGCAGACCCCAGAGCAGATCAGGCAACCGATCAAGTAAGCGATCAGGACCAGGAGAATCAGGATCAAGAAAACATCATGCCCCCAGAGATTGCCGATAATCCGGCCATGCGGGCCGCCGCCATCCGCATGAATCCCTCGCTTTCCCTGGAAGAGGGCCGCAACGCTACCGCTGGCGAAGCCCCAAATGCAGCAGGCGGACCCGACGGCAGCGTGATTGAGGACTATGTTCCCAGCAACTCCGACCCCAACCCAACCAATCTCGCCTCCACCGATCATCCGCTGCCCGACGACGCCGAGGACAGTAACGAAGAAACGCTGGGTGCCAGTTCTTCACAGGCAGATGAATACAATCATTAGTCTGACTCAAGAGTATCAGGTATAATAGGGAGCCGCCTTCTTGAAGCAAGCAGTATGTCACTTAGCGAACTGTTGCCGATTGTGAATCAGCTGTCTCATCAAGATAAACTTCGGCTGATCCACTTTCTTCTTCTATCAGTTGCCAAGGAAGGAGGGTGCATTCTAGAACCGATTAAAGCAGCTGATCCAGCAGATGAGTTACTCCAAAAGCTTGCATCCACAGGGGCAGTAGTCTGGTCACCTCAAACTGATAGTGCATCCGTCCAAGCCTTATCAGATCTTGTGGCTGCTGCAAAGGAAGCATCCAGTGCTTGATGGGCAACGTTATTCTAGTTCACTTGTCGCTGCTGCTCTTAGTCGTTAACGAAACAGCGTTTGCAATGTTGCTTGCAGCTTATGGCTAGCGTCGTTGATCGCCTGGGCGAAGGGCTGCTGCTGTTGCAGGATCACTCTGGCGCAGTTGCGGCCCGGCATCCCTGAAATTGAACCGCCGGGGTGGGTTCCGGCCCCCGTCAGAAACAGCCCTTCAATCGGCGTCTGGTAGTTGGCTAGCTCGGGCAGCGGGCGGAAAAACATCATCTGGTCGAAGCTCATATCCGGATGGTAGTAATTGCCCTTGAGGACGCCAATCCGCTCCTCCAATTCGGGCGGGCTTTCAACATGGCGAGCGATGATCGAGCCGGGTAGATTGGGTGCGTAGTCGGCCAGTTTGGCCAGCACCCGGTCGGCGACTTTTTGCTTCAGCTCCTCCGTCCAGCCCGTGCCCTTTAGCCCTGTGCCTGCGGCTCCGGCGATCTGGTAGGGCACGAAATACTCGATCCAGAGCGTGTGCTGGCCCTCAGGAGCCAGGGACGGATCGCGCAGGCTGGGCACCGCCAAATACATGGAAGGATCATCCAGAGGAATTCTGCCGATCTGGGGTTCGGTATGGGCTAGCTCCACTTGGGTGACGGAATCGGCAATCACAACTGAACCGGTCAGGTACTCATCCCGGTGATCGTGGTGGACAAATCGCGGCAGCTCCGACAGGGCGCAGTCGATTTTGAGAATGGCTTCGTTCTGGTTGACAATTCGGCGGCTCACCCGCTCGTGTAGCTGGGGCGCAACCGCATCGACATCGCCCCGATCCAGCAGGTGCAGGAACAGGCGCTGGGCGTCCAGGCTAGAGATCACAGCCTTGCGGGCTCGATAGTCCTGACCGTTCTGGAGCTGGACTCCCACAGCTTTCCCCTGGTCGATTAGCACCCGCTGCACGGGCTGTTCGGTGCGGATCTCGCCGCCCAGTTTTTTTACACAGCGCACCAGCGCCTCGGTCAGGGCTCCCGTGCCGCCCTTGGGACGGGCCATGCCAGGGTGGTGTCGCAGAGTCATCATGATCGCGCCAATTGCCATCGTCTTTTGGGAAGGCGGCGTACTGAGTTCGGCGGCCAGTCGGGCCAGCGGAGCCTTCAGAAACTCGGAGTCGAAATATTCATCGAGCAGATCCAGCGGGCTGGTGAACAGGTTGCGCAGCAGATCCAGCGCCTTGTCGGTCGAATCGATCAGCGAGATTAAATCCTTGACCTGGTTCAGATCAAAATTGCCCGCCATGTCGATCGGCGATTTGGGCGGCGCGTTAAACAGGGGCGTCAGGACGCTGACGACTCGCTGCCAGAAGTCATTGAACTCGGCGTATTTTTCGGCATCGCGCGGGCTGTAGCGGGCGATCTCGGCGCAGGTTTGGGCGACCGAGCGGTGGCCCAAGAAATACTTACCGTCGGGATGGGGACAGAACAAAACTGGGTCACAAATCAGATACTCTAACCCGTATTTCTCGAGCTCCAGCTCCCGTACCACCGGCCCCAGATGAATAAAAATGTGGTCGATTGCGCAGGGATTAAACCGAAAACCGGGAGCCGCCTCGGGCAACAGTTCTTCAGTGGTGGCACCGCCGCCGGGAATGGCGTTCTTCTCCAGCAGCAGCACACTATAGCCCGCCTTCAGCAGGTAGGCAGCGCAGACCAGAGCGTTGTGGCCTGCGCCGATCAAAATTGCGTCGTAGCTATTCATTCAATTCGTCGGTGATACTCGTTATCAAGGCCATTTATGCCGCAGATGAAACCAACAACCAAAGTACGGTGCCCACCCCGATCAGAATTCCCGTAGCGGCCAGCGGATGGCTGCTTGCCTTGACATAGAAGCTTTCAGAGCGAATCCAGCCCTGGTGAGTACCGCGTTCCTGCAATCCGTAGCCAGGACGATAGAGAGCGTTGTCTTCTCGGTCGCGTGAAGGCTGGTCTGATTGCTGCGAAGGAAAGGCCCAGAGTTCCATCAGCTTGTCGGTCAGGGCAGGTGAAATCCCGCCTAACATTGCCAGCGCTTTGGCCTGGAAGCCAACATACATATCGCGCTTAGGATGTTCGGCAGCGTAGAGAATTGCCTCGGCGACAGCTTCCGGCGGGTAGATCATGCCGCGATGGGCAGGCTGCTTTGGCATATAGCTGCGGGCATGTTCGTTGTAGGGTGTATCGATGCGGCCTGGATGGATCAGGGTCACGGAGACTGGCGCGCCTTCTGTTTCTAGTTCCACCCGCAGGGCATCTGTCCAGCCATGTACGGCATGTTTAGTCGCCGAATAGGTAGACTGCACCGCCACCGCCCGGTCGCCCAGAAAACTGCCAACGTTGATCAGCGCCCCACTGCCGGACTGACGCTGCCGGAAATGATTTACCGCAGCTCGCGAGCCATAGACCACGCCCCAGAAATTGGTATCAAACATCCGCTTCATATCGGGGATGGTCACGTCCATACAGAGGCCAAAAATTGAGACTCCGGCATTGTTCACCCAGGTATCAAAACCACCAAACTCTGCGATCGCCCGCTCGGCAATGTGATTTACCTGTTCTTCCTGGCCAACATCGGTTACTACGTAGATTGCCTCTCCGCCATTGCCGCGAATCTCCTCTGTCAGCTGCCGCAAAGCCTCCTCATTCCGGGCAGCCAGAACCAGTTTTGCCCCTTGCTTAGCAGCCATGCGAGCTGTAACCAAACCAATTCCGCTAGATGCACCTGTAATAACAACAACCTGATCTTTCAGTGGTTTGAGTAAAATTGCCATTGTAATTCACCATTTAATAGGTGTGAGCGTTTTGATGGATGATTAAATCAGGATTGGCTCTTACCTTCAAAACCCTTTCCAGGAAGCAGCCATAGCAAATTTGATTAGCCGTGATTCAAATATTGTGGAGGTGCAGCTTTCAGGAAATCTTTCCCCGCTTGTGCAACTCCAAAAAGCATCGGTTGACTACGCCGTCAGCATTGCTGAATTCAAGTATGAACCGATTTGCCTCCAGTCCTTCTCGGCCCCCTAAATCCCCAAGTTTGGGGGACTTTGAAGCTGAAGGTTTGTGACGCCCAGAGCTAATTCATACCTTGACCCAGCAACGCCGACTACGCCGTCTACTGCGCTTCACCCTGTCACCGACAGGTTAAAACCTGCGGCTATAGAGCCTCAGTCCACCGACGGGAACTCAAGCAGAAAGAGGATTTCTGCCTGCGGAGGCAGGCTTTGTTTCTGAAGCTGGCGGCTGCAACCGCTAGGGGCAAGATCTGAGCAGAGGCTTATGTTCTAAGGTATTCGCCGGGGCTGGATCTATCCATCTGTTGGTGGATAGGAGTTGGCTGAGGGGCGATTGTGTCCAGCAACACAGGCATTGGCCGGGGGAAATCGGCGGGAGAAGGGTGAAAAAAAGGCTGGTTGCCCAGCCCTGTTCAAAGTTGCTATTGGAGTTGAGTCTAGGCTCTGAGGAGCTGCACGACGACAGCAGAGTCAGATTTTAATCTTGGCAGCATTAGCCATATCGACTGGCGGTTGAGGCAATCAAAAAGGCGGCGTAGGTGAGGATATAACCCACCGTGAAGTGGGCCAGACCGACCAGCCAACCCTGGACAATCGACATGGCGACCGGTTTATCTTTCCAGCGCACCAGATTCGCCAGCGGCGTGCGTTCATGCGCCCAAACCAGGGTTTCGATCAGCTCTTGCCAATAGCCCCGCCAGGAGATCAGGAACATGAAGCCCGTCGCCCAAACCAGGTGTCCGAACAGGAACATCCAGGCCCAGACGGCCAGCGCGTTCGTGCCGTAGGGGTTGTAACCGTTGATTAACTTGTCAGTAGCTCAGAAGGTAAGCCACTGGTTCTACCAGTGCGACTTGACCAGCTTTGAGCGTTCCCGGAGTTCCGGAGCGCAGGTAAAGTAACTCCCACGGTGGCTTGAACCAAACCGTAGGAGATAAACACA
>JBJTUI010000040.1:0-3025 GCA_046080625.1 Elainella sp.
CCCCTGCGGCTGAGATTCGTTCCTCTGAATATGCTATGACAGAAGCAGCCATTCTCCGATTTCGATGCCCAATTGGAGAGCAGATTCGATAGTCTAGAAGTACAGCTACCGTCACTGTTCTGAGGCAGCACTCGTACATTCGACCTCGTACAACCGAAAGGAAAGAAGAGTCATGGGACTATTTGACCGTGTGAGCCGCTTGGTGCGAGCCAACATCAACGATACGATTAGCAAGGCCGAGGACCCGGAGAAGATCCTCGAGCAGGCCATTATCGACATGCAGGAAGATCTGGTGCAGTTGCGGCAGGCTGTAGCCACGGCAATCGCCAGCCAGAAGCGAACCCAGCAGCAGCAGCAGCAGGCCCAGAACGAAGCCGATAACTGGCAACGGCGCGCCCAGCTCGCTCTGCAAAAAGGCGATGAGAACCTGGCTCGGGAAGCCCTCAGCCGCAAGAAAGTACAGACCGAGACGGCCACAGCTCTCAAAACCCAGCTCGATCAGCAGTCGGGCACGGTCGATACCCTGAAGCGCAATTTGATCGCCCTGGAAGGGAAAATTTCCGAGGCTAAAACCAAGAAGGACATGCTCAAGGCCCGCGCCAGCGCCGCCAAAGCTAACGAGCAGCTGCAAAAAACCGTCGGCAACCTGGGCACCAGCAGCGCTATGGGAGCCTTCGAGCGCATGGAAGAAAAGGTGCTGCAAATGGAGGCCAAATCCCAGGCCGCCGCAGAACTAGCTGGCACCAGCCTGGAAAGCCAGTTTGCCCAGCTTGAGTCGGGCAGCGACGTAGACGACGAACTCGCAGCCATGAAGGCCCAGCTGTTGGGCGGTGCGGCTCCCAGCCAGGCTCAGCTCCCCGGCACCCCGGCCAGCGCCCCAAAAGATGCCGCTGTAGATGCCGAGCTAGAAGCCCTGAAATCTCAGCTAGATCAGCTCTAGGCCAGGTTTGGGCTGGGATTCTATCCGGTTTGGCTCAATACCAGAAACCTGTCAGGATCAGAAACCTGTTGGGCGATTTGGGCGTCATTCAAACAAATCATCACTTCACGTTTCACGCCGACGGTGGGAGGGTTGCCTTCCCGCCGTTTTTGCTTGGGGTTGCGTTTAGTCTCTAGGTTCGCCCAAGCTTTTGCCCCATCTTTCGCCCAATCTACTGGATCACTGAGCCTACAGGTTTGCCCGGCCTACAGGTTTGCCAAGTCTATAGGTTTGCCCGGCCTATAGGTTCGCCCGGCCTCCAAAATCAGCTTGATCCACCCAAGCGCGTTGCTTCCAGATCGAGATCGCGCTCGATTTTTTGCAGCACTTCGTCATTGATTGCGCCCTGATTCCGTAGCCGGATCACGGTTCTGCGTTCGGCCTCCACAGCCTCGTTCTGGAGCCGCTGGAACGCCGCTAGCTTTTGCTGGTTGCAGTCGTTGAGCGCATCGCAACAGACGCTGAGTCGTCGAATCCGCTCCCGGTACTGGGTGCGCAGCCAGTCTACCATCTCGGTCTGGATGGGCGTAGGGTTAGCCGTGGTTACGGACTCGATGTGAGCCATAGCAGCTTCTGCCGAGCGCAGGCGGGCCTGCATTTCTTCGCGCTCGCTGCTGTTGTCTGCCGTTACCTTCAGCCAGCGAATCAGGGGCGGTAGCGTCAACCCTTGCAGCACCAGCGTCACCAGAATCACGCAAAAGGTAAGAAAAATCACCAGATTGCGCTGCGGGAAAGGCGTTCCGGCATCTGTCACAAGCGGAATCGCCAGAGCCGCCGCCAGCGAGACAATGCCGCGCATTCCGGCCCAGCCAATTATTATGACCTGCGACCAGTCGGTGTTGCCGCCAGCCCGAGCGGCGCGGTTCGATTGGGGCAAATAGGCCGCCAGCCCCACCCAGAGCAGCCGCACCAAAATTACCGTCAGGCTGATCAGTCCAGCGTAGGCGCTCAAGGACAGCAGAGACTCCTCCGCAATCGCTTCGATAATGTGGGGCAACTGGAGGCCAATCAGGATAAAGATCAATCCGTTGAGCAGAAACACGAGCATGTCCCAGGTGGCAATCGCCTGAATTCGAGTGCGCGGACTCAACACCTCGGAGCTGTGACGGCGGTGGTAGAGACCCAGGGCAACCACGCTCAGCACACCCGAAACGCCCAGATGTTCGGCCACCAGGTAGGTGATATAGCTCATCAAAATGGTGGTAGTGATTTCGACCAGCGAGTCTTCAATTTGGCGATGAATCCAGACCACCAGCCAGCCCATGGCCAGACCCAGCAGCACTCCGCCCACGGACAACACTAGGAACCGCAGACCCGCCTCCCAGATCGAAAACAGGCCCGTGACGCCCGCCGCCACCGCAAACCGGTAGGCCACCAGTCCGGTCGCATCGTTCACCAGGCTTTCACCTTCCAGGATCGTCACGACCTGATGCGGTACGCCCAAGCGCTGGGTAATCGCCGTTGCGGCCACGGCGTCAGGCGGCGAGACAATTGCGCCCAGGGCAAAGGCTGTCGCCCAGGGCATGTTGGGAATCGCCCAGTGGGCCACCACCGCTACAGCCGTTGTTGTCACCAGCACCAGCCCAATCGCCAGCAGAAAAATTGGGCGGCGGTTGGCCTGAAAATCGCGCCAGGAGGTGTTCCAGGCGGCAGAGGTCAGCAGGGGCGGCAGAAACAGCAAAAACACCACATCGGGCTCTAACTCGACCTTGGGCAGACCCGGCACAAACCCCAGGGCCAAACCGCCCAGCACCAGCAGAATCGGATAGGGCACCTTCAGCTTTTGGGCCACGACCGCCAGGACTGCTACGGCAACCAGCAGACCCAGCAGGATTTCAAATTCATGCATCATAGATAATTGGGTGGTAATTGGGTTGGACTGGCAGAACTCGCTTCGCCAGCATTAACCCGTCTCAGCAATTCCATCCAGTTTTTGAGCAGCAATGTAGCAATAGCGTATCGTGATCTGCTGGAAGGCGATGCATTGGTTGCAGCAAACTTACCAGCAAATTTGCCAGCAATTTTGCCTGTGAACTGGCCAACAAA
>JBJTUI010000041.1:0-5947 GCA_046080625.1 Elainella sp.
CGGTGTCGGCCTGCTGGCGGTTGTTGGTCAGAGCCACCGAGTAGAACTCGCCCACCGAGTTGTCGCCCACCAGCACGCAGCTGGGATATTTCCAGGTGATCGCCGAGGGCAAGGGCGGCATCTATAACTTTGTCACCAAGCGCGGATTGTGCCAGGGCGTCAATTCTAAGATTTCCTGGACCCAGGTGGAAACCGGCTCGGCGATCACCTGGAAATATCCCAGCTGCGTGCTGGTGGGCGACAACTCGGTGGGCGAGTTCTACTCGGTGGCTCTGACCAACAACCGCCAGCAGGCCGACACCGGCACCAAAATGGTCCATATTGGCCGCAACACCCGCAGCACGATCGTCTCGAAGGGAATCTCGGCGGGCCAGTCCAGCAACAGCTACCGGGGGCTGGTCAAGATTGGTCCCAAGGCGGAAGGGGCGCGCAACTATTCCCAGTGCGACTCGATGCTGATTGGCGATAACGCTGCCGCTAACACCTTCCCTTACATCCAGGTGCAGAACAACGGTGCCAAAGTCGAGCACGAGGCTTCCACCTCCAAGATCGGCGAAGACCAGCTGTTCTACTTCACCCAGCGCGGCATTTCCCTGGAAGACGCGATCGCTATGATGATCAGCGGCTTCTGCCGGGATGTGTTCAACCAGCTGCCGATGGAGTTCGCGGTCGAGGCCGACAAGCTGCTGGCCCTGAAGCTGGAAGGCAGAGTGGGCTAGGCTCGCTGAAGGGAGGGCAGATGATGGGATTGAAACCGATGGGTCTGGTTTATGCGGCTATTGAGCTGATTCGAGGAGCCGATATCATTCTGGCTCAAGAAGGCTTCATCCAGGAAAACCAAATCCGCCGGGTTTCTGTCAGCGCAATGGTAGACAGTGGTGCCACCATGCTGACAATTCCTAGATTCATTCGTGACCAGCTAGAGCTGCGAAAGGTGGGCGAATTAGAGGCCGAGCTAGCTGATGGTTCCAGTCTTTCCCTAGAAGTGGTTGGCCCGGTCGAAGTTCGGTTTCAAAACCGCCGCACTTCCGTTGAGGCGCTCGTAGTTCCCAACCGGACCACAGTGCTGCTGGGCGCGATTCCGATGGAGGCGATGGACGTGCTGATCGACCCCAAACGCGAACGCCTGATTGTCAATCCCGAAAGCCCCGATGTCGCCAAGATGCTGCTGATGTAAGGACGATTCTGATTCTATGGTGCAGACCCTCCAGGCCAAAAATGTCACGCTCAGAGATCTGATCGATCAGTTCCAGCTTCAGCTTGTGGAAGACGATCGGTTCTTCTTTGAGTGGCAGGAGGGTTTGCCGAGCCTGACCGAGCTGGAGATGCAGGAGCTTGACAAAATCAGAGCAGGCTACAGCAACTTGAGAAGCCATTCGCCTGTGCTAGAGCGGGGGGTGCAGCTGGCTGTGTTGAGTCCGATGCTGTTTCTGGCCAATTTTTATTTGCCGCCGTTTCAGATTCGGACTGAGCAATCGACTGAGATCGCGGTTACTGACGGGGAAACCGTGATTCGAGGCCAGTTGGATATCCTGCTGCTGAAGGAAGGATTCTGGCTGATGGCGATCGAGTCCAAGGAGTTTGCGCTTTCGCCGGAAGCCGGGATTGCCCAACTGCTGGCCTATATGCTGGCAGCTCCGATTCGAGAACGCCCGCTGTTTGGCTTGATTACGTCGGGCAGAACCTTTCAATTTATCAAGCTAATTGCAGGCGACAGACCCCAGTACGCCATGTCAGACGATTTTGGAATTCTGAATCGAGTCAACGGTTTGTATCATGCATTCCGGATCATGAAACGGATTGGTCAGCTTTAAGATGCAGGTTGGAACGCAGTTAGGAGCAAGTTAGGAACGTGATTAACGAAAATAGCGACGTGATTTTAGCGGTCAAAGACCTGACCGCCACCGTGGAGGAGACGCCGATTCTCAAGGGCATGAACCTGGAGATTCGGGCTGGAGAAATTCACGCGATTATGGGGCCGAATGGCTCGGGCAAAAGCACTTTTTCCAAGGTGCTGGCGGGCCATCCCGACTATGAGGTGACGGGCGGTTCAGTCAGCTATCTGGGTCAGGATTTGCTGGCGCTGGAGCCGGAAGACCGGGCGCGGTCGGGCGTGTTTCTGGCGTTTCAGTATCCGCTAGAAATTCCCGGCGTCAGCAACCTCGACTTTTTGCGGGTTTCCTACAACTCGAAGCGCAAGCACGAAGGGCTGGAGGAACTGGACGCCTTTGATTTTGACGATCTGGTGCAGGCCAAGCTGGACGTGGTCAAAATGGACCCGGCCTTCCTCAGCCGCAGCGTCAACGAAGGCTTTTCCGGCGGCGAGAAAAAGCGGAACGAGATCCTGCAAATGGCGATCCTGGAGCCGAAGCTGGCGATCCTGGACGAGACGGATTCCGGGCTCGATATCGACGCCCTCAAGATCGTGGCCAACGGCGTCAATCAGCTAGCGAATGCCGAGAACGCCATGCTGGTGATCACTCACTACCAGCGCCTGCTCGACTACATTGTGCCCGACTACGTGCATGTCATGGCTAACGGGCGAATCATCCGCACGGGCGGCAAAGAGCTGGCCCTGGAGCTGGAAGAGCGCGGCTATGACTGGGTATTGGAGGAGGCCGTAGTATGACGATCCAGATGTCTGCCCCAACCACCGCCTCACCAGCTGAAACCCGTGCTGCTTACCTCAGCCAGTTGCTGAGTCTGGCCCAAGCCTCCGGTGCGGCCCCGCAAACCCTGCGCGACCAAGCGGCCCTGCTGATGCAGGAACAGACCCTGCCCTCCACCCGCGACGAAGACTGGCGGTTCACGGATCTCACCGATCTGCTGGCGCTAGAGCTAACGGCTCCGGCTGCCCCGGCTTTGACGCTGGCGGATCTCGAACCCTTCCTGCTGCCGGATGTTCCTCTGCGGCTGACCTTTGTGAACGGTGTATTTGCCCCCGAACTCTCCAGCCTGGAGAACCTGCCGACCGGCCTCAGCGTTGGCAATTTGGTCGCCAGCCCGGCAGATCTGGGTGAACTGGCTGGCTATCTGGCCCAGCAGTCCGGCGGCGAGGAGCTGTTCACGGCCCTGAACACGGTTGGCTTCCCCGACGCAGCCCTGATCCGGGTGGGCAAAAACCAGGTGATTGCCCCGGCAGTTCATCTGCTGTTCGTTGCCAATGGGGCTCAGCCCGCCCTGATCCAGCCCCGCAGCCTGGTGATTGCCGAGGCTAACAGCAGCCTGACTCTGATTGAAGATCACCTCTGTTTGGGCGATCTGGCCTACTTCAGCAACAGCGTCAGCGAACTCTATCTGGCCGAGAATGCCCAGCTGACCCACAGCCGCATCCAGCGCGACGCCCAGACGGCGTTCCACATTGGCAAAACGGCAGTCTCCCAGGCCCGCAGCTCTCGCTATACCGTCCATGCCATTAGTCTGGGGGGGCGGCTCTCGCGCCACAATCTGGAGATCTACCAGACAGGCGAGCAGACCGAAACCGTCCTGAACGGCCTCACCGTCCTGCGCGATCAGCAGTTGGGCGACACCCACAGCACCATCGCCCTGACCCGGCCCTACGGCACCACCCGCCAGCTGCACAAATGCATTGTGGATGACCGCGCCCACGCCGTGTTTAATGGTAAGGTGTTTGTCCCCAAGGCCGCCCAGCTGACGGATGCGGGCCAGCTCAACCGCAACCTGCTGCTGTCGCCCAAGGCCCGAGTTGATACCAAGCCCCAGCTGGAAATTGTGGCGGATAACGTTAAATGCACCCACGGAGCCACGGTGGGCCAGCTCGAAACCGACGAAATTTTCTATCTGCAAAGTCGCGGTATTGATGCCGCCAGCGCCCGCCAGCTGCTGGTTTACGCCTTTGCCTTCGAGGTGATTGACCAACTTCCCCACCCCGGCCTCAAGCAGGCTCTGTTGAATCAAATCACCGCCAGTTAAGCTTCCTCATCCTGTCCTCCCCCTCGCTCTCACCATGACCTTTACCCAAGCCCGCACCGCCACTCTGGCCGACCAAGTTCGTGCCGATTTTCCTATCCTGGCCCAGGAGGTGAACGGCAACCCGCTGGTCTATCTCGATAATGCGGCGACCTCCCAGAAGCCGACGGCGGTGCTGCAAGCGTTACAGGACTATTACCAGGGATTTAATGCCAACGTTCACCGGGGTGTTCATGCTCTGAGCGCCAAGGCGACGGAAGCCTACGAGGCGGCCCGCGACAAGGTGGCAGCCTTTGTGAATGCGGCCAGCCGCGATGAGATTGTCTATACCCGCAACGCCAGCGAGGCGATCAACCTGGTGGCCTACGCCTGGGCGATGAATACGCTGCAACCCGGCGACGAAATTATCCTGACCGTGATGGAGCACCATAGCAATCTGGTGCCCTGGCAGATTGCGGCCCAGCGCACGGGGGCGGTGTTGAAATATGTCGAGCTGACCCCAACCCAGGAGTTTGATCTGGAGCAGTTCAAGTCACTGCTGTCGGACAAGACAAAGCTGGTGTCCGTCGTGCATGTCTCGAATACCCTGGGGCAGATCAGCCCGGTCGCGGAAATCATTCCCCTGGCCCATCGCTATGGGGCAAAGGTGCTGCTGGATGCCTGCCAGAGCGTGCCCCACATGCCGGTAGACGTGCAGGCGCTGGACTGTGACTGGCTGGTGGCTTCGGGCCACAAGATGTGTGCACCCACCGGGATTGGTTTTTTGTACGGCAAGCTGGAGCTGCTGCGGTCGATGCCGCCGTTTCTGGGCGGGGGCGAAATGATCGCCGATGTCTACCTCGACCATTCCACCTACGCCGACCTGCCCCACAAGTTTGAGGCCGGGACGCCTGCGATTGCCGAGGCGATTGCCCTGGGCGCGGCGGTCGATTACCTCAGCGCCATCGGCATGGACCGGATTCACACCTACGAGGCAGAGCTGACCCGCTACCTGTTCGAGCGGCTGGCCATGGTTCCCGAAGTTAAACTCTACGGACCGCTGCCCAACGCCGCCGCCGACAACCGGGCCGCCCTGGCCGCCTTCACTACGGGCACGGTGCATCCCAACGACCTCTCGGCCCTGCTCGACCAGTCGGGCATCGCTATCCGCACTGGCCACCACTGCACCCAGCCGCTGCACCGCTATCTTGGCGTTGCCTCCACGGCCCGAGCCAGCCTCTACTTCTACAACACCCGCGAAGAGATTGACGCCTTCATCAAAGCCCTGCGCGAGGCGATTGATTTCTTTGCCAGTTTTGCCTAGGGGCTAGCTGGGTCGAAGCCCCAAAGGTTGCCATCGCCAAAGCATCCTGCCCTGAGCACCGGCCTAGAGCTGTGTGCTCTTGAGCTATTTGAGCCTGCCAATCTGACTGGCTGGTCTGTGGGACAGGGCCGGGCGGCAAGCTAGGGGGGGCTGCGATCAATCATCTGCTGAGCGCAATCATGAGCTTTACCCCTGGCTGGGTTGATTGAGACGGGTGTGGTTCTGCTGAGTCCTCAGAGTTTCTGGCTGAATTGATCACACGCCCTAGGCAGATATTTGGCAAAATAGTATATGTGTACTATTCTTTGGGGAGCAGGGCCATGATTTGATCGACAAATTGCTGATGGTCTACCACCGGCTTGGAGATATAATCATCGGCTCCGCTCTGCTGAAGGAAGTTCTCGCGGTCGCCTTCCATGGCATGGGCCGTGACCAGAATAATCGGCAGATCCGAAGTCTCTGGATCGGCCTTCAGCATCTGGGTGATTTTGATGCCATCGACCGGCTTACCCTGGTAAATACTGTGGGATAGGGACACGTCCATCAAAATGATATCGGCCTCTTTAGCCTGGGCAATTTTCATCACCTCGTCAACGTTCTCGGTGTGCTTGACTTCCAGGCCACCCCGCTTAGTCAAAATCTTGGAGAACACACGCGCATTGATCAGATCATCTTCAACGATTAAAACCGTTCTCATAGCTCCTAAACCTGCTT
>JBJTUI010000042.1:0-7727 GCA_046080625.1 Elainella sp.
GGCAGGTCGAGTGGAATTTGAAACTGGTTGTCCATGTCTATTCCCAAACTCATCTGCTCTGATCATGACATAAGCGCTCAGCCGTGCTTGTTCCCACACACTAGATGTAGAAAGACACCACGGCAATTCTGGAAGAACCGAAGTTTTGGGCACGTCTCAAGCATTATCTTCGCAAGACGATAAATCAGTTCGACAACTTGTGGGATGCGGTCGATAATGCCTTCAAGCAATTGTCCTAACCAACCCCTCGACTGCTATAGTACAAAATAGAGTACAGTTTTTCAACTGGGATATGGGCGACAGGATTGGGCATAGCGCTATCACACAGGCCCTAGTCGCAGAGGTTTTGGTCGGCGCTGTTGGTCTGTTGATCTACCTTCAGGTGATTCAAGTAATCGCCCATCAGCTGGCAGCCTCTCCCAACCAGGGCATCGAATCCTTCCAGCCACCAGAGTTTGGCGGTGCCATCGTCGGCGGTGCTGGCCAGCTGGCCATCCGGGCCGAAACGGACGCTGCGGATCACCGAGTTGGGATGGGCAGACCAGGCGGCTGCCTGCTGCTGAATCTGTAAATTCCAAAGCTGGACATTGCCAAAATTGTCGCCGCTGCTCAGAAACCGGCCATCGGGGCTAAAGGCAACCGCGTTGACTTCCGCGTCATAGACCTGAAACAGGCGGTTGTTGCGCTGATCCTGCCGGTCCCAGAGCCGTACGGTGCTGTCCTGCCCAGAACTGGCCAGCCTGCCGTCGGGGCTGAAAGCCACGGCATACACCGGGCCGAGATGTCCCTCAAACGTCGTGAGCAGCTGGCCCTGCAAACTCCAAACCCGGACGCTGCCGTCCTCACCCGCACTCGCGAGCTGCTGGCCATCCGGGCTGAAAGCAATTCGCCAGACGCGCTGAGCATCGGCTTGCCAGGCTGCCAGAGGCTGGCCCTGACTGCTCCAGAGGCGAATCGAACCATCGTCTCCGGCACTGGCCAACTGACCGTTGCCACTAAACTCCAGACTGCGCACCAGGTTTTGATGGCCCTGAAGTTCGATGACCTGACCGGAGGGCTGTCTAGAGTCCTGACCAGCAGGCCAGAGCCGAATCGTTTGCCCCTGGGCGCTCGCTAGCCTGCCGTCGGGGCTGTAGGCAATCGCCCGCACCGGCCCCTGCTGCCCGGTTAAAGTTGCTAGCGCTTGTCCCTGGGGGCTCCAGAGGCGAATCGTAGCATCGGCACCGCTGGTGGCCAGCTGTTGACCATCGGGGCTAAACTGCACCGCCGCCACCGAACCCTGATGGCCCTGGAGAGTCACCTGCTGCTGGCCCTTTACAGTCCACAGGTGAATCAAACTATCGTCCCCGCTGCTGACCAACTCCTGCCCCGTTGGGCTGAAACTAACCGAGCGGGCTGGCCCTTCGTGGCCCTGCAAGACGGCAAGCGGCTCACCGCTGCTGCTCCAGAGGCGCACCGTTCCGTCTGCCGAAGCGCTGGCCAGCCGATAGCCATCGGCACTGAACACCACATTCCAGACCCGCCCCTGATGGCCCAGCAAATCGGCCAGGGGTTGACCTTGCAGATTCCAGAGCCGCAGCCGCCCGTCCTGACCAGCCGTCACCAGCTTCTGGCCATCTGGACTGAAGTGAATCGTGTGGAGTTCACCCTGTCCGGCCTGGAAAACCCCGAGGGACTTGCCCTGCAAATCCCAGAGGCGAAAGGTGTCGTCGTCCGCAGCGCTGGCCAGTATCTGCCCGTCGGGACTGAAGACCACCTCCCAAACGTCCTGCTGATGCCCGGTCAAGACGGCCAACGGCTGACCCTGCAAGTTCCACAAACGCACCGTCCGGTCTCGACCTGAGGTGGCCAAGATCTGGCCAGTGGGGCTGAAGCTCAAGCCCTTGACCATATCTGTATGACCTTGAAACAGGGCGAGCGATTGCCCCTGTAAGCTCCAGAGCCGCACCGTGCCATCTGCCCCGGCGGTCGCCAGCCGCTGGCCATCCGGGCTGAAGCTGAGGTTCATGATCCGGCCCTGCCCAGAATTCCAGGCGGCTTGCTGCTGGCCCTGCCAATTCCACAGCTTCACGAGCCCATCTTCATCGGCGCTGGCAATCACCTGACCATCGGGACTGAGAACGCTGCGGGTAATGCCCCGGTGACCGCTGAGGCGATTCTGTTCCTGCATCGAAAAAACCGCCTTTTGCAGCGAACCCTGCACCTGTTGCACCAGCTGCGAGTTGGGCCTGAAAGCCTGCAAGAGCGGCTGTTGAAAGGCATCGGCGGCCCGCAGGCTATCCAGAAAAGCATCCAGCGACTGGCCCGCCCGAAAATTGGCTTCTGCTGACTCCCGCGAGGCCCGAATCTGGTTAATCAGAGCGCTGCGCTGGCCAATCAGGGCGGCAGTTGCCAATCCACTCAGCCCGGCGATCACGGCCAGGACAATCCGCCAGCGCCAGCTCTGGTTGCGCCGCTTTTGCAAAACGCTTTCCTGGACAAATTCGCCTTCAATCTGGTTGAACCAGCCCCGGTTCGTTTGCAACTCCTGATCCAGCACCCCCAGGTAGGGATTGCTCGCCCAGAGAAACTGTGTTGGTTTTTCGCCAGCCTGCCCGGAGCGCTTTGCCGACCGCCGAAACTGGCGCAGCAGTCGCGCTGGAATTTGACTGGCCGCCGTTTCCACCCGCAAGAGCTGCCGGTCGAGCCAGTGGCCCACAGGCGCAGCCTTGGCTCCTAAACTCTGGGGTTGCATCCTGGACTGGCTGTTTACCTGCTGCCACTCCACCGCTGCCGGGGTGAGCCGCCGCTGCAAGATCAGCTGTTCCGCCGCCGCCGCCTTCCAGGCCAGCAGTTTCTCCCACCCCCGCACCAGCGCATCATGGGCCGGTTCAATGTAGATTGCCTGATGGGCATCGTTGCCGATCACCAGCAGCCGGGCCGCCGCAAATTCCGCAATCACGGTTTTAACCAGGCGATTTTCCGGCTCCGGGTAGGTTAACTCCGAGGCCAGCACCCGCCTCCTGGCCAGTTCGCCCCCCACAGCCACCAGCCGCAGCATCACCTGGCGAATCGTGCGTTCGTAGGCCGGATCGGTGCTAACCAGCCTGTCGTAAATCTGATCGGCGCGTCGGGTGAGGGATTGGGTCACGCCGCCCAGATCGTCGTAGTCGGCCCAGGTCATCATCCGCTCAACCCCGGTGCCGCTGGCTTGGGCAGCCTGGTAGCGCTGGGCCAGCTTGAGATACAGCTCGCTTAAGGTAAAGGAGAGCAGCGGCAAGGCTCCCGGCATCCCTGCGACCTCATCGATCAGCTGATCGACCAGAACGCCTCGCTGGGGTGACGACTCAAAATACACCACCCTGGCTGAGGCGGGCTCCTCAATCACGGCTTGCAGCTCGTCGCGGGTCATGGCGGGCACCACAAACCGAGCCGCCTGCCAGTGCGATTCCAGGGGAGTGGCCCTGAACTGGGGTTCAAAATCTGAACGCAGGGTGATAACAACATGGAACAGCTGCGGATAGGTGCTCAGACAGGCCGCTAACAGCTCCAGGAACTCTCGTTTCTGAGATTCCTGACGGCAGAGGGTGATCAGCTCCTCGAATTGATCGACCACCAGCAGCAGTTTGGTCTGGGGATGGGTCTGACTCCAGCTAGCGATCGTCTGGGTGATGGACTGGGTGATGGACTGGGTGAGAAGAGCGGTATCTATTGTCCCAATTTCTGAAATACCAGAATCTAAAGCGCCAGAATGGGCAAGCTCCCCTAGTACGTTCACCAAACTATTCAGCGGCATTTCGCCAGGGCGCAGCGGCGACAGAACCCTCCAGGAGGTGTGGCGGCATTCATGGAGATGTTCTCGCAGACTTAGGTTAGAATATTCGGCTGGCTTACCTGAAGCCGAGCCAAGCAGATGGGGCAGTAGTCCAGCTTTGACCAAACTCGACTTACCAGACCCCGAAGCCCCCAGCACAACTGTCAGCGACCGACTGCTGACGGCATCACAGAGCTTTTCGATCAACGCCGTGCGGCCAAAAAACAGGGCGCTGTCCGTCGCCTCGTAGGACTTGAGGCCGCGATAGGGATTGTTGACTTCCAGTTCGTCTAGCGAGGGAGCCAGCGGCAGGTTTAGCGGATGGCCTGGCGTCAGGAAAATGAACTCGCCCTTATCGTGCTGCTTCAGGCACCAGATCTGCGGCGTCTGGCGCTGCTGGCGCGAATCTGTGGCAATCTCAACCGAGTCGCGCAGGTAGAGGTAGAGTTCGGTGGCCGTGATCACGCCATCCCCAGCCGGTTTTCCGGGCCGGGCGGGCGGAAAAATATCGGCAGCGCCCCGCAAAGCGTCGATCAGGGCGAGGGCAAACGGAGAATGGGAGCTGTTGGGGGCCAGACCGCGATCGCCGCGCAGATCCAAATTATCCAGCGCATATTGATCCGATGCGGCGGAGGTGATCACCTGCCAGGCCGGATCTTGAATGAAGCGGTCGTAGCGCTCTTTGTAGATCGTTTCAGTAATAGGCACCAGCTTGCGGGTGCTGGACCAGCGAAATGCCCCGGCAAAACAGCAGTCGAGAATCACCAGACAGTGGCGACAGGCCAATTGGCTCAGGGCGGCTTCGACCTGCTGCATCGGCAGGTAAGTGGAGACATCGCCCAGTTTGGCATCCTGGGGAATCAGGTAGCCCTGTGGCCCGTCGTCACCGTTCAGGGCAATGCCGTGACCCGCAAAGTAAAACAGCAGGCGGCTGGCCTGGGTCATCATCTGGGGTAGATCGATTTCCAGCCAGTGCCGCAACTGTTCGCGAGTTGCCTGCGTTGCGGTTTGATCGGTGATCAGGGCGACCTGATACTGATATTCACTCTGCAATATCTGAGCAATCGCCTCTGCATCCTGGCGAGCTGTTCCCAGCTGAGGAACGCCATTCTGATATGCGTTGATGCCAATCACAACTGCAAAGTTAAGGCTAAATTCTGAACGTTGCATAAGCGTAGAGGCTTGATAGCTGGTGATATAGGTGTTATACCATGTGGCCTCTTCAGAAGTTGGTAGTGCTATTTCGTAAAGGATAGAGAATAAGCGGACTAGGCTAACAGTTGCCTGACTCCAAGCTTATCGACTCGTTGTAGTGGTGGATCAAGTACCAAATCGCTCCAATGGTCGCTACATCCAACGCCAGCCACACCCACTGCTTGTTGCCCTTGTGGTCCACGAATCACCAGAGTTTGTCCATCTGGAGCGCTAAAGGACCTCGCTGCTTGGGCTGCACCTGGGCCTGACGCGGCACAGTCCTCAGAAGACGGTTGACATAGCGCTGCAACCAGGCTTGGCCAACTTGCACGACTCGGGCAATGCCAGCGAGGGGGACTCTCTCCAGGAGCAGGCGGTCAATGATGGCCTTGCTGTCGGGGTCAATCGGTTTCCACTGGGGGGTTTCGACAGAGCTTGCTTCCTGCAGGGTACTGGCGGCCACAGTCACGGCAGTTGTAGTTTTGTTTGCCGCGTCGCGTGGTGGCGTTTTTCATCACGTCGTCAGAGCCGCAGCTTGGGCAAATCAGGTAGGGTTTCATGACCCATGAATGAGGGTGAGGAGGCAACTTCTATCTATTTTCCTCTATCCCTTACAAAAGGGCACTACCGGCTTTTGTGCGTGTTGATCCTAAATTTACGACAGAGCACTGAGAGCCGCGCGGAGATCGCCTCACAAAACAGCAGTTATTCATTCGAGCGCAAAGCGCTATCAGTAACAATTAGTAACCATTTACACTGTTCCTCTGAAGGTTGAGCCATTCTAGAGGTGAAGCAAGAGTAAGTATTTGAGCTCAGGAGGACGTATGGTTTCCTCTGGATTTGATCACAGCATTGCGGTTGTAATTGGCATTAATGACTACGGCAATGGAATTGCAGCATTACAGTCTGCAAAAGCGGATGCCGAAGCAATCGCCCATGTTCTAAAGGCAGAATATCAGTACGAAGATGTCATATTAATTACTGACGATACTGAGGTTCCGCCAACGTTGGACGGTATTCGGCATATTTTTGAACGGAAATTGCCTGCTCAAATCAACCCAACTGAGAAAACTCGTCTGTTAGTTTATTATGCAGGACACGGCATTGCAGAACCCAGCAATCAAGAGCCGAAAGGCTACTTAATTCCCCAAGGTGCAACGCAGGGTGACGTATCAACCTATTTATCCATGCAAGACTTTCATCAAAGTCTTTGTCAATTGAATTGCCTGCATCTACTGGTGATTCTGGATTGCTGTTTTGGTGGAATGTTTCAGTGGGCCGGAACTCGCAAGCTGGTTCTGGCCGAGAAACTTTACAAGCAACACTATGCCCGGTTCACTGATCATCCGGCCTGGACCGTGATTAGCTCTACCGCCCATGATCAAGAAGCCCTTGATCTGTCGCTTGATCGCCGTTCAGGAGGTGAGGAGGCTCTGCACTCTCCGTTTGCATTAGCCCTACTAGAAGGATTACAGCAACAGAAGGCTGATGTGGTTCGAGATGGAATTATCACCGCTCACGAACTCTATGCCTACCTGCAAACTCGCATTGGACAATTGTGTGGTGATCAGCAAAATCCCATCATTTCCTCGCTCAAGTCAGAATATGATCGGGGAGAATTCATCTTCACAAATTTCAACTTTAACGAGAGCAAGCTAGATGATGCGCCTCCCATTAACGAACGCAACAACCCCTATCGTGGCTTGAGACCTTTTGAAGAACAAGATCATGAGGTTTTCTTTGGCAGAGATGACTTAATTCAACAGTTAAGTCAGCGGCTCATGCAACCCCACTCGCCTTCCCACAAAACGCTTGAGGAAGACGTTGAAGAGGGACAAGATCGCAAAAATCTGGCAACAGCAGAGCAAAGATTACTGGTTGTTTAAGGACCATCAGGCTCGGGAAAATCCAGTTTAGTAATGGCTGGTTTGCTTCACAAACTGCGCGAGCCATCTGAGCAAAATTGGTACATTCTTAACCCAATGCGGCCTGGAAGATCGCCTTTTACAGCTTTGGCTCAGGTAATCTTGCCGCTGGTAGAGGATAACATCATTTCTCAACTGGAAAGCCTGAAATTTCTGAACCAATATTTCTCTCAGTGGTTGGACCAGCAGGCCGGAGAACATTCAGCAGATGCGGCCAGTCAATCATCTCAAATGGAGGCTGGTAGCTGTCAGCCGAATACCCAGCATACGAATGCCCAGCATCTTAGTGCTTTAGCAGTCAGGTGGTCAAAGGCAGCATCAGAAGCAAGACTGGTGCTGATTATAAACCATTACAATCAACTCAAAGATTTAGGCAGTTCTAAAGAACAAGAGCAGTTCAGGCATTTTTATCAAGCCATTCAAAATAAGCTCAAACTTGTCAAGCAGAATCTAAAACAGCATCCTCAGTATTTAGCAGATGTCATCAACGCATGGGGGCCAACCAAACCAAACGTTAACCTGTTGTTGGTAATTGACCAGTTGGAAGAGCTGATTACCATGAGTCCAGTAGTGATTAACCACCAACAACCGTCTAACGCTAAAACTCAAGCGCCTGGAGATGCGCAACCAGACTGGCTCAAGTTTTTAGAAGCCCTCAGAATAGCGCTGGAGAAGAGTGCATCCCAGTCTTGCAAGACTCACTTTGAGAACTGCCCATTGAGATAGGCAGAGCGCTGCTTGAGCACTTGGGGAACATTGTCTTTTTCCCATTGTGCCCCGGATAGCTTGATGCGCCGTCCGATTTGTTTAACCGT
>JBJTUI010000043.1:0-7371 GCA_046080625.1 Elainella sp.
GGCAGGTCGAGTGGAATTTGAAACTGGTTGTCCATGTCTATTCCCAAACTCATCTGCTCTGATCATGACATAAGCGCTCAGCCGTGCTTGTTCCCACACACTAGATGTAGAAAGACACCACGGCAATTCTGGAAGAACCAATGAAAATCGCTGTAAACAAAACTAGACAAAAGCAGCCGGAGTGACCCGCGAGGCCGAGACACCCACCAGCGTTGCCAGCAGATTGTCGCCAGCCTGAATTAGCGTGTTGCGGCCCTGGGCAACAATGCTGACGCTGCTGACCGGAATTCGACTGGGCAAATCGAGTTGGTCGATACCGGGCTGGAAGTCGAGAATCCGGTCAGCATTGTTATTGCCCAACAGCACAAAGGTGTCGCGGCCCCGGCCTCCCTCAACCACGTCAACTCCCTGGCCGCCCTCCAGCCGATCATCGCCATTGTCGCCAAACAGCCGGTCGTCGTCGGCCCCACCCAGGAGTTGGTCATTGCCCTTGCGGCCCAGCAGCACATCATCGCCCGCCAGACCGCGAAAGATTTCGTCGTCGGCGCAGCCTTGCAGCCGGTCGGCTCGCGGGGTACCCTGATAGACCGGGTTGGGAATCAGCGTCAGGCTGTAGTCCTGCTCTACCTCCGGATCGGCGGCCAGCACCCGCAGGTAGTAGTCGCGGTCGTCCCGCAGATTTTCTTGCAGGCGGCTGACGCCCGTTTCAATCAAATCGCCCTCTTCGTCGTAGAGTCGGAGTTCCCCGGCCCGACCGTCGGCGGTTTGGCGAACCACGAACGGCCCCGACCGCCCCGGACGAAATCGGTAGGTATCACCCAGATCGAGGCTGCCGACCGCTCCCTCGACCCGTCTGGAACAGTCGAGATTGCCCAAGCGTTCGGCCTGACTGAAGCTGTAGTTTTCATCCCGCTGGCCCTCCAGCTGGATTTCGTAGTCCACAAAGTCGCCACTGCTCACCCGCAAATAGTAGGTACCCGGCTCCAGCGATTCGACCAGTCCCTCCTCAAACCCGCTAGCCTGGGCATAGTCGCCGCCATAGGACTGATCCGAAAGGCGTCCGACCAGCCGCCGTCGGTCATCATACAGCCGCACAGACGCATCAGACTCATCGCTGATGATCGCGACGTTCAGCCGTCTGGAAACATCGAAGCGGAAATAGTCAACCTGGTCGGTGATGAAGCCTCCAAAGCCATCGAAGCTAACCCTGCCCACCTGGCCAAAAATCCCCAGATCCGAACCCAGCCGACCGATGGATTGAGCGCTGGAAAAAGTATTGTTGCCGTCCGACCCGGAGCCATCGTAGAAGTCTGAGCCGAAGGCTGAACCAAAATAGAAGTCTGAGCCGAAGCTCGTGGAAAACTCGGAAGCCATGGAAAATCAATTGGCAAAAATAACGCCCTGATCTGCATCTTAGCCCAAGTCCCCCGGCAGCCCGTCGGCATTTCGAGAGAACCGCTGATTCAGGCTGCAATAGAAAGCAAAATCTCCCTATTTAGGGAGAGGACTTTGGCTCTGCGGCTGATTAACCTAGGAAAGCCAAATTTATTTGGCCCGACGAGCGCCCTATCGTTATGGCGTTGCCTAATGGCGTCACCTAATCGCCCCAGAAGAGGTTCGGGAAGCGGCCTGGCTGTCAAACACTGTGCAGCCGCACTACCCCAACGCTCAACCGACCTCGCGGATCAACAGCAGGCGAGACTGGATGTAGGCTCTTGCTTCGGCTTCTTCCTCACAGCTGAGGTCTTGCCTTTCGCGCAGCTGTTGGGTCAGGCGCTGGATCAGGCTCTGATCGTCCAGCAGCAGAAACGCAGCAGGGCTGTTCTCAACAAGTCTCCAGAGCTGATGCAGCAGATTAGAAGTCATTTCCCGGTACCACAAATGCAGCGTTTTCGTTTTGGCAAATAAATAATTAGTTGAAATTTAATATTGTTTTTAGATTTATCTGATTAATAGACTACACTTAGGCTAAAGCCAGGTCAACCGAGCGTAACAATGCATAACGATCGCACCGTTTATGGCGTCACAGCCGACTTGGCCAAAGAATTTCACCCGCACCAGTGGGTGAATCTCTACCAGCTCGACCCAACCAATCGTGAGCAGGAGCTACACTATTTGGGCCGCTACCGCGTCAAAGATTTGCCCAGCCAGATCGCAGAGCAGGCCGATGGGTTTGCCCTTGAACCAGTAGATGAACAGGGCAACGTGATTTCGGTACAGCAGGCTTTGGACGAGTCGTCTTGAAGGGGTTAGCTCACTTCAGTTAATTCAATAATGTTGCCGTCCGGGTCCTGGGTGAACAGGGCCGCCCGTCCAGACGCACTCGCTTGCAGCGGATAGCCCTGGGCCAGCAGGTGGGCTTTGGCCGCCTCTAGATTGGCTACAGCCAGGGCCAGGTGAGGATTACGGCCCCATTTTTCAGAATTTTGCAGCTGGGGAGCCAGGGTTTCATCTTGCAGGGTTTTATCTTCGATCAGATGAATCTGGATCGAACCCAGTTCATACCATGCGCCCGGATATTTCAAGCTCCGGTCGATCTTACTTAAACCCAGGACGCCGCCATAGAATTGCTCGGCCCGGGCGATGTCTGCAACCAAAACGGCAGTATGAAGGTAGTGGGTAATCTGCATAGCTGTAGCTGGATAGTGAAGCTGATCGCCCATTTGCAGGTATGGCCTGGGGAATTGCTTGGATAATAGGAGCAGGCAGTCTTGCCTAGCTTTTGCAGAGCAGCAGCTGCCAGTGCCAGCTACCAGTGCCAACTACCAGTGCCAACTACCAGTGTCACCCTGTCTCCCAACCGCCCTGAGCCATCCTACTGAGCCATGACCTCCAGTTTACTCGAAAGCTTTGACGGCCTGTTGAATCGGCGCTTTGCCCAAAACTTTTTGCCAATTCCGGCCAGTAACCAGCTGCCGCTGGGCAGCATCGCTCCCAACTTCGCAGCCTTTCACGTCAATCTGGCCCAGTCTGTGCAGCTGTTCGACTACCTGGGTCAGCCGCTGCTGCTGGCCTTCACCCGGATTTTTAGCGAAAAGCACTACTGTCCGTTTTGCTTTCCCCATTTGCTGGAGCTGAACGCCACCTACGAGCAGTTTCGCCAGCGGGGGATTGAGGTGCTGTTGGTCAGCAGTACCGACCCGGCCCAGAGCCAGATCGTGTTAGCCGATTTGGGCCTGAACATGCCGCTGCTCAGCGACCCCAGCTGCAACAGCTTTCGGCTCTACCAGACAGGTCAGGCGTTAGGCGCACCTCTTCCGGCCCAGTTCTTGCTCGACGCCTCCGGCAAAATTCGGTTTCGCCATTGTTTCTCGTTTATTGAGCCCAACGCCAGCATAGAACGCCTGCTGGCCGCATCCGGTTGGCTCCATTCCAGTTAGGCCGCCAGGACCCAGATCTATAGGACCCAGATCTAAATTCCCAGCTCTAGACCGCCAGAGCCGCATCGGTCTGGGCCGAATTCATGCCGGAGTAGACGAGGCCGCGCTGCATATCCAGGGTGAGAATCGTGCCGTCGCGAATAATCTGGGTGGCATTCTGCACGCCCACAATTACAGGTACACCCAGGCGCAGGCCAATCACCGCCGCGTGGCTGGTGATACTGTCCTCTTCGGTGACGATGCCAGCCGCCTTGCGAATCACATCGACAAAATCGGCGCTGGTCTTGGAAACCACCAGAATTTCGCCCGGATTGAAGCTGTTCAAATCAGCAGCGCTTTGGGGCACCCTGGCCCGTCCGCTCACCGCGCCTTGGCCGATACCAGTGCCCTTGCCCAGCACCGAAGTCACTAGATCGACCTTGATCAGGTCGGTAGAGCCTGCCACCCCTTGCAGGGTGCCTGCGGTCATCACCACCAGATCGCCCTGGCGCAGCAGCCCTTTTTCCTGGGCCACGTTGAGGGCAGCCTGAAAGGTCTGGCCCGTCGAGGGCAGGTTCAGCACCAGCAGGGAGCGCACCCCCCAGACCAGCTGAAGCTGGCGGGCCACATCGACGTGGGGCGTCACCGCCAGGATTGGTTTGTTGGGGCGAAACTTGGAGACGTTGCGGGCGGTCGCGCCGGTTTTGGTCAGGGGCATGATCGCTGCTGCCTGCAATTGCTCGGCGATGCGGCCCACGGCTTGACTAATCGAATTGGGAATTGAATAGCCGGGTACATCGTCAAGCGTACGGCTGGGCGGCTGCTCCCGCTCAATCCGCTCGGCGATCCGGGCCATGGTTTCAACGGCCTGCACCGGAAACTTGCCCACCGCCGTTTCGTTGGAGAGCATCACCGCATCAGTGCCGTCCAGAATTGCGTTGGCCACGTCGGAGATCTCGGCTCGAGTGGGGCGGGGGTTGCTGACCATGCTGTCCAGCATTTGGGTGGCCGTAATCACCGGAATGCCCAAGCGGTTAGCCGTAGCAATCAGGCGTTTTTGCAGAATCGGCACATCTTCGGCGGGCAGCTCAACGCCCAGGTCGCCCCGAGCCACCATCACACCATCGCAGAGGGACAGCACCGCCTCCATTTGCTCGATTGCCTCATGCTTCTCGATCTTGGCAATCACGGGCACGACTTTGCCCGCGCTAGCGATCAGCTCCTTGATCTCCAGCACATCCTGAGGGTTGCGAACAAAGCTGAGGGCCACCCAGTCTACGCCCTGATCCAGCCCAAACATCAAGTCTTCCTTGTCCTTGTCGGTCAGCGCCCGAATCGACAGGTAAACCCCCGGAAAGTTGACTCCCTTGTTGTTCGACAAAACGCCGCCCACAACAACCCGACAGTGGAGATTGCGGTTCACCGGGTCTACCTTCTCGACCACCATTTCCACGCGGCCATCGTCCAGCAGAATCGTTGCGCCTTCTGGTACTTCATCAGCCAGCGGCTCGTAGGTGACCGAGCTGAGCTCCTGGGTGCCCGGCTGAATTCGGCTGGTCAAAATATAGGGATCGCCTTTGGCCAGAATGATTGAGCCGTTCTCGAACTTGCCGAGGCGAATTTTTGGCCCCTGCAAGTCCTGCAAAATTCCTACCGGCTGGTTCAGCTCAAACGAAACCTGCCGAATCAGACGGATGCTGCGCTGGTGGTCGTCGTGGGTGCCGTGGGAGAAATTCAATCGCAGGGTGGTGGCTCCGGCTTCAATGAGCTCACGCAACACCTCGGGACTGCTGGTAGCAGGGCCAATCGTAGCCACAATCTTGGTTCGGCGCAGGGTGGGGGATGGTTGCATGGGCGATTTAAGCGAGAGAAAAGCCTGGAAATTAGAGCCTTCGTAGAGCGGCAACAGGGATAGTATCACGTTTAGTTAGCCGCAAACTCAAAAAGTCTTGAAGATTCGATGTGAAATCCGGGCCGCAAATCTAGCCCAATCCCAGTTCATTCAAGTTCATTCAAGTTGATTCGACCAGGGCAGCTGGCCTGAACTGGCTGCCGATTGATGCTTGAAGTCGATTGTTCGCGTCGCGGCACTTCGATAGACTCAAGAGAGTCGATACACTAGGCTTTAGTTGACCACTCGCGCTTTCAAGCTCGTTCCAGTGGGTGTGAATTAGGAGAAGCAAGTATGACAATTTGGATGGCTGTACAGTTTGGCCTCTGCTTTGGGATCGCCTTTGTGCTGGCCAGTTTGGTGGAATATTGGGTGCATCGGCTGATGCATGGCTCGCCCCAGCTCAAAATCAGCGAGCGGCACCGCAACCACCACCGGGAAGGCACCGGCCAGGGCGTCCTCTGGGAGTTTTTTGACTATGTAAAAGGCACCTTTCTGGCCATGGGCCTGCTGTTTTTGGTGTCGCCCGCCGCTGGGTTGGGCTGGCTGCTGGGGTCTCTGGCCTTTGCGGCCTTTTCCTCCTATGCCCATCAGCTCCAGCACGACAACCCCACTCAATGCTTCTGGATGAAGATGCCAGTGCATTACGTGCACCATAAGTACGGCATGTGGCACCACAATTTTGGGCTGGCCGTAGACTGGTGGGACCACGTGTTTGGCACCTACAAGCCAGTAGACTGGCTGACGGAAGAGGAGCTTAGCAAAGCCCAGCCCGGCCTGCTGGCGCTGCGCTGGTGGTAGATCTGGTGGTAAATCTGGTGGTGATACCGCCCTAGCATTCCTAGCATTCAGTCAAGAGCTGCTACAAAAATCCCCTTGAGGGTTTCAAGGGGATGTCTAACACACAGGAATTTAACGCTGATTTAGTCTGGATGAAGCCCTAGCCAGGTCAACCTCGGTGCTGACCCTAGTAGGCTCCGTCCTTCTTGAACACGGCTGCAATTGTCTTCAGGATTAACGTCAGGTCGTAGAGCGCAGTCCACTTGCGCTGATAGTCTACGTCCATCTTGACGATATCTTCAAAATCCTCGACTTTAGACCGCCCGTTCACCTGCCATTCGCCAGTAATTCCCGGTTTGACCAGCAGCCGCTGGAAATGGTGACGTTCGTATCGCATGACTTCGTCCACCGTGGGCGGACGGGTGCCCACCAAACTCATGTCGCCCCTCAACACGTTCCAGAACTGGGGAAACTCATCCAGGCTGGTTTTGCGCAGAAACCCACCAACGCGCGTGACTCGGGGATCGTTGCGGTTTTTAAAGATATTGCCCTTGGCCTGGTTGTACACCAAATGCTTCAGCTGGTCGGCCTCCACAACCATGGAGCGAAACTTCCAGATGCGGAAGGTCTTGCCGTAAAGGCCGCAGCGGATTTGGCTATAGAACAGGGGGCCAGGATTGTCGAACTGAATTGCAATTGCAATCGGCAGCATGATCAAGCCCACGATGGCGAGCCCAACCAGTGCGCCCACAATGTCGATCATCCGCTTGAACCTGCTGGTTACGGAAGGATGCACCTGCTGAGGAGTCGGGAAAAACGATTGGCGGGCGAGCATAGCAGAGCAGTGCGATGAGGATGGGATAAATGGGGCAGCTGTAATCACAGTTTCTATAGCTCCTAGACAGGTAGATCGCCCTAGGGAACGCCCTTTGGCAAGCGAAGCAACACTACTGCAACTATAGTGGGTGTCTTCTGGCTGACCTCGTGAAACTGCGGAGAGTTTGCTCAATCTTTGAACTTTGTGTAGTTTTGATGAAGTTCCTTGAGGTGTAACGAATGATACGCACTCGGCGACCACAGACTCCTTGGCTAAGACCGCAGAACTGGGCCAAGCTGATCATCCAAATCGGCTTCATTTCTAAGTTGCCCCTGGCTTGAAATCTTGTAACTGGAGAGGCTGTAAATAGGATTAAGCTTCTGCCCGATCTGCGAGCAGGTGGCTTCAGGACTCGGGGATGCTGAGTTCACTCATCTCAGTAGGGGCGGTTCTGGGAGAATCCGCTATAACTTTAGGACTGTCGATTGGAAACCAGGTGAAGTTTCGATGATGTTCACCCTGTT